>NZ_JBFANM010000013.1:0-209202 GCF_040674815.1 Nonomuraea sp. NPDC049709 | reverse complement strand
ACGCTGCGCCTGGCCGTACCCGCCGAAGAGGTCGCCCTGCGCCCGGAGACCGCCGACATCTACGGCGTCAAGAGCCTCCCGGTCACCTGGGACGCGTAACCACAGGGCGCGGGCTCGTACCGAACGGTCGCGCCGGTAGGCGTCAGGTGAGCGGCCGAGAAGAGCAGCGATGAACGAGCAGCGCCGCCGGATCCTGCGAATACCAGCCGAGGCAAGAGTGACACCGCCACGGGCCAACAGAAGGGAGCACCCGATGACACAGGAAATCCGCGTGCAGGGTCTGGAGAAGTCCTCCTCACCGGCGCTGCGCGCGTCCGACGCGGACCGCGACCGGGTCACCGAGCTCCTGCGCATCGCCGTCGCCGACGGCCGGCTCGACCCGGTCGAGTTCGACGAGCGGCTGGACGCGGCGCTGACCGCCCGCACCCTCGACGCGCTGGCCCCGCTCGTCACCGACCTGGTCGCGGTGCCGGGCAGCGCCGGCGCACTCACGCTGCCGCTCGCCGGGACGCCCGCTGAGCCGGCCGCCGAACTGCTCACCATCAAGGAGCGGCACGGCTCGGTGCGCCGTGACGGCCGGTGGACGCTGCCGCACCGGCTGGCGCTGCGCACCGCGTGGTGCGACGTGCTGCTGGACCTGACCGGCGCCGTGCGCAGCTCACCCGAGCTGGTCATCGAGCTACGGGTGAGCGGCTGCAACGTGGAGCTGGTGCTCGCGCCGGGCATGGCGGTGGACGCCAACGGGTTGTCGGCGCGGCACAGCACGCTGGCGATCAGCAGGCACACCGACGACACACCGGAGGCGCTGCGCATCCGCCTGACAGGCCGGATGCGGCACGGACGGCTCGACGTCCGCCGGCAGACGCCGCCCCGGTGACGCGGCGCGGCTCGAACGGACGCACCGACCGGCTACCTGGCGCCCCGTCCTGGGCGAGTCACCAGCCAGCGGTCGATCTCACTGGGCCAGTCAGTATGCAGCGCTTCCTCATGACTCATCTGGAAACGTTCGGCATGGGTGCGGCGGCTTGTGAGCTGATCCGCCTCCAGCACCACGACCAGCTCGGACGAACTCGGCACGAACGTCACGTCGACCTCGTGCACCGCTCCGGCGTGATGGTCCGGAGGATAGAACTTGATCTTCTGGAGGAACGGCAGTCCGTGATACGCGTCCGCTTCTCGACTCGCCTGCAGGACAGCGGATTTGAAGGGACAGCCCAGTCGCGCGAACGCCTGCAGCACCCGTGACTCTGAGGGCGCTGGCCAGACGGCGACCCGGTCGAGATCGCTCCTGCCCACGTTCGTGGCGATCGCGACCTCGGTACGCACGCCCAGTGCCATGCCCGGCAGGTGCCGGCCGCCGATCTCGCTGATGGGTGTCCCCCACGGGACCGCGGCCCGGAAGGCGATCGCTCTTTCCTCGCCCGGCCGCAGGACGACCGGACCCGAGACCTGAACCTGCGAGAACTCCTCGATTGGATGGTGGCCGCCGCCTTCCTGCGCCGGCCGTGGCGAGGTGATCAGGCCGAGGCCGAGGCCGATCCGGTCGATCGCGACGTCAACGTCACCCCCCTTCAGCCGTACTTCGCCGGACAGCACACCGCCGGGCTGCGTTCGCGGTGTGGCCAGGAGCGTGACCACGGAGGGCGCGCTCGCCCCGCCGGCATCGGACAGCCGCATGAAGATCACAGTTGATCTCCCGCCTCGCAGGGATCGAGCCACTTGCCCGTCTGAACGACCAGGCTATGGCCTGAGTTCCAGTGGGTCATGACATCCTGTCGTCCCAACCCGATCAGGCGTCGAATGGCCTCGCCGCGCGGTGCGGTCTGAGCCGGTCGGAGACCGCGGCGGGTGGGCTGGCCTGCGTGCGCGCCGTCCGCTACAGCCCGCAGGATCGCGAGGTGCTGATCACGGGCAACCGGCACGAGGATGGGGCGGAGATCCGCGTGATCGACCGCGGCCCCGGTGTCGGCCTCGGCCTCGCGCTCTCACGGGGGCTCACCAGGAGCCCCGCATCGTGGCCGTGCCACACTAGCCGTTCATGATCTGGGCGAGCCGGTCCCAAGCCGGGGACGACGCTCCGGGCTGGGATTGCACGGCCAACCGGGCGATGGCCGCGTTCTGGACGGGGCGGGTCTCGGATCGGCTGTGGTGCTGGGTGAACCAGTTCCGGGTACGGTCCGCGAGGGCCGGAAGGCGCGGATCGTCCGGCGACCAGTCGTAGGCGGCGTCATGGTCGAGGTAGAGGGCGACGAACTCGGGGTCGCTCATGAGCTCGCGTTTTTCGGCGATCCACACGGCGGCGTCCTCCGGTGAGGCGGTCTGCATCAGGATCCAGCCGTCGCGTTCCAGGTTCCGCTGACGTTCGCTCACGCCGAGCCGGCGCAAGTCGTCGAGGTAGTCGGCGACTTCAGGGGAGACGAAGAGCCGGTCACCGCCGCGCAGCTGGGCGAGGTGCTCGCGGGTTTGCCCCAGCTGCGCGATGCGGTCCTGGAGATCGTGGTCGATCTCGGCGATGGCCGCCGTGAGCGTGGCCGGATCGGCCTCAAGAAGATCTTTGATGCGGACCAGGGGCACGCCCGCATGCGCCAGGGTCCTGATCTTGACGAGGTCGATGGCGTCTTGGGCGGTGTAGCGCCGGTAGCCGGAGGAGTCACGGTCGGGCTCGGTGAGCAGACCGCGCTGGTGGTAGTGGCGGATGGCCTTGATGGTCACTCCGGCGTAGTCCGCGAGCTGGCCAATCGTGAGCATGCCGGACATCCTTCCATCCGGTAGGTCGGAACGGTCAGGCCCGTCGGGTCAGGCGGCCGCCGCCGTTGCGGAAGCGCGCCGAGCCGTCGCGGACGTCGTGGTAGGAGACGAGCAGCAGGCGCAGGTATCCGTCGAACGCCTCCAGCGGGTATCCGGCGGGCGCGAAGAGGCCGGGCCGGATCGGCACGTAGCGCTGCGGGGGTGCGGAGGTCGTGCCGCCGGCGAACTCCGTGAAGATCCGCTCCTGCGAGGCGTCCGCCGGTTCGTAGGTGGTCCGCTCCTCGAGCTGGCCGTCGACGATGCTGACGTCGATGCGGAGCTGGTTGGAGCGGTAGGTGCCCACGTAGGGGGTGAGGTCGACGTCCTGCTCCACTTCGGTGACCAGCGTGGGGATCGGGACACCGAGGTGCTCGCTCAGGAGCCACTGGAGCAGCTGGTCCTGCAGCATGATCGCCCCGGGGGTGTTGCCGTAGGCGGTGAAGACCAGGTCGTGTTCGGGGACGACGCACAGGATGGACACGCCGCCGGGCGACGCGCCCGACATGGCCAGGACGGTCGTGTCGCCGAACGGGTACCGCACCCAGCCCAGGCCCATCGGGGGGACGTTCGGCGTCGCCATGTCGTACGAGACCTGCTGCATCACCGCGGTCGACTCGGCTGACAGGACGCGTGTGCCGGCGGGGGACACCCCGCCCGCGAGGTGGGTGCGTCCGAACGCGAGCAGGTCGGCGACCGTACCGATCGGCGTGCCGCCGGCCGGCCCCCAGGTGTCGGGCAGCATGAACATGCCTGTGGGCTTGGCCGCCATGGTCTCGGGGTCCGGGAAGTGGCCGATCGCCGTGCTGCGCAGGATGGCCTGCTCGGCCGAGGTGCTGGAGTCCTTCATGCCGGCGGGTGCGTAGATGTCGCGCTCGAGCAGGTCGGGGAAGGGCGTGCCGGTCACCACTTCCAGCAGGCGGCCGGCGACGATCATGCCGCCGTTGGAGTAACTGAGCTGCTCACCGGGCTCGAACAGCAGGCCGCAGTCGCTCGCGAGGCCGGTGACGTAGGTCTGCAGGGCGTCGCGGCCCTTGGCGTCGGGGAAGAACAGGTCCGCGTCGATGCCGTTGGTGTGGGAGATCAGATGCCGGACGAGGATCTTGTCCGCCGCGCCCGGCGCGTTCAGGGCGAATTCGGGAAGGTACGTCACGACCGGCGTGTCGAGGTCCAGTAGGCCACGATCGACCTGCTGCAGGACCAGCGTGGTGGTCAGGACCTTGGTGACGGAGCCGAAGAGGAACCCGGTGTCGGTGAGCATCGGCGCGCCGGTGGAGACGTTCGCGGTGCCGTGGGCGACAACCGTCTGCTCGCCGGCGTGGTGGACACCGGCGACGAACCCGGGGACGTTGTTGGACGCGCAGTAGGCGACCACCTGCTCGCGGATCTTGGCTTCGACGGTGTGCAGTGCGTTGTTGTTCATGCGACGATCGTCGGACCTTGACCCAGGGGCAGGGTCAAGCCCCGGCACCAAGAAGGCGAAACGGCGGATCAGCCAGCGCCCGCGTTGGACCTGGCGGTGCCCGTACGGCAGCACCAGCGCGAGCACGGTGAACCCGGCGACGGCGCGGCGCGGCCGGTTGCGGATGGCGGAGATGGTCACCGCGACCGCGCCGGACGGCATCAACCCGGCCGTCGCGGAGGCACCGTGCTTATGTCGTACGCCGAACCCGCCGCGCCCCTCGAACAGCGCGTCCGTCCACGTGGCCGGCGCGTCGGGCGAGGCCGACACCTCGGCCAGCCCCACGACGACGACCACAGCGTTCAGCCCGAGGAAGATCGTCACAGCGGGACGGCCACCCCGACCGCCTCGGCGAAGCCATCACTTCACTCGGCCCTACCGCCGCAGCACGAGAACCGGCCCAGAGTCGAACCCGGCATGAGCGAGCCGAGAAGCACCCAGGAGACCGTCTCCGCCGACAATGTCCCGCAGGTGGCAGCCACGGCGGGCGTGCCGGGCCGAACTCAGAACCGGAAGCGCACGATGCGAGTGGACCGTTTCATGCCCGGCAGCAGGTTCATGAGGCGGTACATGCGGCGGATGTTCGCGGGGGCCTTGGCCATCAGGAGCGGGGAGTCGTTCATCGGCGCCTCGTCGACGTACTCGAGCCGCGGGTGCCAGTCGGCCAGCGCGGCCGGGGTGTTGAAGCCGCAGTGGAACTGGGCGTCGTATTTGCGCAGCATGGGGTCCCATTTCGAGGTGCGCCACGCCCAGACCGACACCGTGTCGATCTGGATCTGGCCGGCGGGGAAGGCGTCGACGACGCTGGTCAGCAGCCGCCGGACGTCCGGCTCGGTCAGGTAGGGCACCAGTCCCTCGGCGATCATCAGCACCGGCCGGTCGTGGGGGATGCGTTCCAGCCAGGTCAGGTCGGTGGCGCTGGAGCCGATCAGGGTGTAGTGCTCGCGCGGCGGCAGGAACCGTTGCCGCAGTTCGATGACGGCGGGGTAGTCCAGGTCGTACCAGTCGACAGTGGCGGGCGGGTCGATCCGGTACGCCCGGGCGTCGAGGCCGCAGCCCAGGTGCAGGACCACCGCGTCGAGGTGATCGGTCAGGAAGCTCCGGGCCCAGTCGTCGTGGGCCTTGGCGCGGACCACGGCCACGAGGCCCAGCTGGCTGGTGCCGAATCTGCGCTGGTCGTAGCCGGGGTCGAGGCGGCGCATCACCTGCTCGGCGTATTCGTCGCCGAGGATCGGGTCCGGCAGCCGGTTGTCCAGAGCCTTGGCTTTGAGGACGGGGCTGAGGGTCTTCTGCACTCCGACGAGTTCGGTCTCCTTCACAACAGGGACGCTACTCTTATTTCACGAATTTCGTGAAATATCTGAATGATCTAAACTGTGAGGCCCACGACGAGGAGGGAGCCGCGGTGACGCGAGCGGACGAGGGCGCCATCGCCGGTTTCCGGGAACGGTTCGCGCAGATCATGGTCGAATCCGGCATGCCCCGGATGGCCGCGCGCGTGTACGCCGCGCTGCTGGTCACCGACTCCGGCAAGCTGACGGCCGCGGAGCTCGCCGGGCAACTGGGCGTCGGCGCGCCGGCGATCTCGGGAGCGGTCAAATACCTGGTGCAGGTGCGGCTGGTCGAACGTGGTCGCGAACCCGGCACGCGGCACGACTTCTGCCGGATCCACGAGCACACCTGGAGCCACTTCATCAGCCAGTCCGACCCGGTGCTGGTCCGGGTGCAGGCCGGCGCCGACGAGGGCACCGCGCTCCTGGGCCCTGACTCCCCCGCCGGGCGACGGCTGGACGAGACCGGCCGGTTCTTCGCGTTCATGCGCGAGGAGATCAAGCAGTCGATGGCGAAGTGGGCGCGGCTCCAGGCGCCCGGACGCGACACGGGCTGAACGGCCGGGTCGAGGACCAGCCATACCGCTTGACCTGCACGGACGACCGGGCCCTGGGATCGTGTTCGGCGCACCTCCGTGTTCGTCACCCACAGCGTCGAGGAGGCGATCTTCCTCGGCAGCCGCGTCATCGTGCTCACCAGCAGACCCGGCCGGATCGCCCTCGACCTCGACATCCCCCTGCCCCGCACCGGCCTGGAGCCCGACGAGCTCCGAGCCCTCCCCGAATACGCGGCGCTGCGTGCCACCGTCAGCCACGCCGTCCGCGACGCCGCCGGTTGAAACCCACCCGAACAGGAGCGCACGTGTCCACGTCACTTGCCGCCCAGCTCACCCTGCAGCCTGGTAGGAGAGGTTCGAGGTGAACCGTACAGGCGCGCTGGTACGACGACGGCAGCCGCGACTCACACGCGTCGTCCTGGCCGGTGTTGTGCTTGGCGCGGTATTGGCGATCGGAGTGTTCAGCCAGGCGGATCACCCACGCATCCAGTCGGGAACGTCCTGGCCGGTGATCGCGCGGTACTCGCGGGAGACCCCCGCGGAGTCGCCCGCGTGGGCAAGGCACAGCTGTGCCATGATCGTGTAGATGATGTCCCGGCCGTGGTCGGGCAGATGGCGACTGGCCGGCAAGGCGTGCAGCAGGGGTGCGACCGATTCGCGAAACCTGGCCTCCTCCACCAGGATGAGCCCGAGGACTGTCAGAGCCTGCACATACGACGGCATATGAGCGACCGAGTCGAGCTCGGCCAGCTGCGCGTACAGGACGACGGTCTCCTGCGCGAGCGGGACAGCCTCGGCGCGCCGCCCGACCCCCGCCAGCCGAAGCGCGCAGTTGTACAGCGA
Organism: Nonomuraea sp. NPDC049709; assembly: GCF_040674815.1. Lineage (NCBI taxonomy): Bacteria > Bacillati > Actinomycetota > Actinomycetes > Streptosporangiales > Streptosporangiaceae > Nonomuraea > Nonomuraea sp. NPDC049709. Next base: position 202,225 of record NZ_JBFANM010000013.1, on the reverse strand, counting down.
GAGCGCCAGATCCGGCAGATACTCGGCCCGGTCGAGCTCCACCATCTCCCGCCACAGGGCCACCGCCTCCTCGGCGACCGGGGCCGCCTCCGCCGCCCGCCCTGCCTCGGCCAGCCGCCCGGCGTGGTTGTTCAACGCGCTCGCCAACATGGGCAGGTGAGGCGGGCGATCGAGCTCCGCCAGCTCCCGCCACGAGGCCACCGCCACTTCGGAGTACGGGAGCGCCTCGGCCCGCCGCTCCTCGCCCACGAGCCGCAGCGCGTGCCTGGATGACAGGTCGGCCAGGCTCTCCAGCGTGGACACCAGCTCAGGAAGGCGAACGGCCGGATCCTGCCCGGCCAGCTCCCGCCGCAGCGAGACGGCCTCCGAGAAGAACCCGACCGCCTCCGCCTCGCGCCCGGACGGGACGAGCTTGAGCGCGTAGTTGTGCAGCGAGGCAGCCAGCAGAGGCAGGTAGGCTCTCCGGTCGGAATCGGCCAGCTCCCGGCACACGTCGATCGTCTCCACCGAGAGCCGGATGGCCTCGTCCATCCGTCCGGCCTGTGCCAACAGCCCGATGTGGTTGTTCAGCGACACGGACAGGTCGGGCAGGTGGGCCGCCGGGTTGAGCTCGGCCAGCTCCCGGCACAGGGTGAGGCTCTCCTCGGAGAGGGGAAGCGCCTCGTCCAGCCGCCCTACCCCAGCCAGCCGTCCGGCGTGCCTCTCCAGGGCGGTGGCCAGGTCGGGCAGGTAGGCGGCGGGGTTGAGTGCGGCCAGCTCCCGGCCGATGGTGACGGCCTCCTGCGAGAGCGGGACCGCTTCGGCCCGCCGCCCCATGTCTGCGAGCTGGAGGGCGTGGTTGATCAACGACGGGGGCAGGTTGGGCAGGTGGGCGGCGCGGTCGAGCGCCACCAGCCGCCGCCGCAGGAGAAGGGCCTCCTCGGAGTGCGGGAGCGCCTCGTCCAGCCGCCGCGCTTCGGCCAGCGAGGCGGCGTGGTTCGCCAGGGCGGTTGCCAGGTCCGGCAGGTGGGTGGCCGGGTCGGCGGCGGCCAGCTCACGCCGGAACGCGATGGCCTCGTCGAGCAGCGGGAGCCCTTCGTCCCGCCGGCCCAGCGACATCAGCCGCGTGGCCTGGTTGTTCAGGGAGGCGGCCAGGTTGGGCAGATGCCTGGCGCGGTCGAGCGCCGCCAGCTCGCGCATGATCTGGACGGCCTGCTCGCCCTCGGCGAGGGCGCGAGCGTGCAGCCCGGCATAGCCCAGGCGGATGGCCAGATCCTCGTGGACGCGGGCCTGCAGGGCGGGCTCCGTGGTGGCCGCCAGCCGATGCCGCACGAGCCGGGAGGTCACGGCGGCGATGCCGATGTCCAGGTCGATGTGCCGGTGATCCGGCAGGACGGCCGCGATGCCCTCCAGGAGATCGGGATCGATCCCGTCCAGCGCGGCCAGGGCGGCCAGGGTGGCGCTCCCGGCCTGCAGGGCCAGCTCGGGGTACGCATCCAGCAGCGGGTACAGCTGGCCGGCGGCCAGATGCGGCCATCGCCGCGCGGCCTCCACCAGAGTGGCCAGCGCGTGGGGCGCCCACACCCGGCCGGGGTCCTCCACCGGTGTCTCCTCCGCCGGCGCGAGCAGGCGGGCCGGTGCGCCGTCGGCCCATGGGTCGGCCGGGAACTCATGAGAATGGCCGGAGGTCATCAAGGCGACGAAGTCCTCGCCCAACCGGTCCGGGTACAAGGGCTCCAGGACCGTGTCCCGCGCCCCCGGGTAGCAGACCGCGTGATCCTTGAGAAGCTGCCCGGGAGCCTCTCCGGAGTCGATCCCGGCCAGGGCCAGCGCCGCCCTCCCGTCGGCGTGGCCGAGCCGGCCGGTCAGCGTGGCGGTGTAGACGACCTGCCCCAGCGCGTCGGGAGTCGTACGGAGCGGGTTGTCGCGAGTGGGCGCGGACATCGCCTCCCAGTGATCGCGCTCGCGGGCCAGGAGGAAGGCCGACACGGTCGCGGGGTCGGCGGGCGGGGGATCACCGCGGTCGTAGGCCAGCACCGCGGCCAGCGCGGCCATGTGCACGGTCAGCACCAGCCGGTAGGCCTCGTGGCGGGCCCACGCGGGTGGCGGGTCCACATTCCCGGCGTCCGGTATACCGAGCAACTCGGCGAACCGGTCACGCGCCGCCTCGAACAACCCGGCGCGCGTGACGCCGGGCCCGTCCTCCAGCGGTCCCAGCTCCGTGCGGCCGGGCGTCAGGTGGACGTCACGCTGGATCCGGTATGCCAGGCCCTGCCACCAGGTGCCGGACGGGCGGGCCAGCAGCAGCACGCGTACCGGCAGCCCCGCGCCGACGCGGGTGTCGGCCAGCAGCGACAGCACGTCGGCGGTGTCCCACCGCTCGGCGTAGTCCACCACCAGCAGCACCCCGGCGGCCCGCGCCAGATCGGGAACGACGAAGGGCTCGGGCGCGGAGCGGTCGCGCCGGTGGTGTGCCGCCAGCACCACCCACCCGTCTCGCTGCCATGTCCGCGCCACCTCGTGGGCCAGGCGCGTCTTGCCCTGCCCGCCCGCTCCGTGGATCAGCCGCACCGCGAGGCCCGGCCCGTCCCGCCAGCGCCGCAGGTCGTCCAGCAGGTCGCGGCGTCCGGTGAACGCGATCAGCCCGTTCGCCGCCTGCAGCAGGCCGCTGGGCCGCGCCCGGGCCTGCTCCGGCGGCGGGGCGGCGGCAGGGGCCGGCCAGACCGCCAGCCGGTACGGCTCCCCGCCGCCATGAACGATCATGTCGCCGGCGGCCTGGTAGATGCGCGCGAACCCCGAGCCGGTTGCCTGCTGGTGAACCCGGCGCACCCCTTCTGGACCGCTCATGACGGTCATCATCGGCCGTACCCGGGACCTGCGCCACCGCGCCGGGCTAATCGGGTCGTGATCATGTGGCCGGGAAAAGGGTTGGACGGGATGATGCTCGGGCTTGTAGCTTGCAGGCGACCGTGACACCGCCCGAGGAGGTGAGCCCCATGAACGCTGTATCGATGTGGGTGCTCCCCCTTGCCGTCACGGTCGGGCGATCGAGGTAGGTGTCGCCGGGAGCGCCTCGCCAACAAGGCACTCCCGAAAGGCAACACCTATGCACTCTCCGCAGGCCACCGCCGAGCTGTCGTCGAACGACAGGGTCGAGCGTGGCTCCACCGTGGGCGAGATCCCCGGAGTTCTCCGGTCGCCGGCCTCCGGCACCGATCCCGCGCCCCTCATCTTCGATGTGATCATTGCCGGGTGCGGGCCGACCGGTGCGATGCTGGCCGCCGAACTGCGGCTGCACGATGTGCGAGTACTCGTTCTGGAGAAGGAAACCGAGCCCGCGTCGTTCGTCCGCATAGTCGGTCTGCATATGCGCAGCCTCGAGCTGATGGCGATGCGCGGGCTGCTGGAGCGGATTGTCCAGCATGGAAGACGGCGTCCGGCCGGTGGTTTCTTCGCCGCCATCCCCAAACCCGCGCCCAAGGGCCTGGATTCCGCGTACGCCTATCTGCTGGGCATCCCGCAGCCGGTGATCGAGCATCTGCTCGAAGAACATGCGCTCGCACTGGGTGCGCACGTCAGGCGCGGTTGCGCGGTCACCGGTTTCGAGCAGGACGACCAGGGGGTGACCGTCGAGCTGGCCGACGGGCGACAGCTGCGTTCGCGCTACCTCATCGGCTGTGACGGCGCGCGCAGCACGGTGCGTAAACAGCTCGGCGTCGGCTTCCCCGGCGAGCCCTCACGCACCCAGACGCTGATGGGCGAGATGGAAGTGGGCGTGCCGCAGGAAGAGATCATCGCCAAGATGACCGAAATCCGGGAGACCCAGCAGCGATTCTGGCTCCGGCCCTTCGGCGAAGGCATCTACAGCGTCCTGGTCCCCGCCGCGGGAGTCAGCGATCGCGCGGAACCGCCCACCCTCGAGGATTTCCAACAACAGTTGCGCACCATCGCCGGAACCGATTTCGGCGTGCACTCCCCGCGCTGGATGTCCCGCTTCGGGGACGCCACCCGGCTGGCCGAACGCTATCGGGTCGGGCGGGTGCTCCTGGCCGGCGATGCGGCACACATCCATCCACCCATCGGCGGGCAGGGCCTCAACCTGGGCGTTCAGGACGCCTTCAACCTCGGCTGGAAACTGGCCGCACAGATCCGCGGCTGGGCCCCGGACACACTGCTGGACACCTACCAGGCCGAACGTCGTCCGGTCGCCGAGGACGTGCTGGACAACACCCGCGCCCAGACGGAACTGCTGTCCACCGAGCCCGGCCCGCAGGCCGTGCGCAGGCTGCTCACCGAACTGATGGACTTCAACGAGGTGAACCGCTACCTGATCGAGAAGATCACCGCGATCGGCATCCGCTACGACTTCGGCGAAGGCCCCGACCTGCTCGGCCGCCGCCTGCACGACATCGACGTGAAACACGGCCACCTCTACGGTCTGCTGCATCGCGGCCGCGGCCTGCTGCTGGACCGTACCGAACGCCTGACCGCCGGCGGCTGGTCAGACCGGGTCGATCACCTCGCCGATCCCACTGCGGCACTGGATGTCCCGTGCGTCCTGCTACGCCCCGACGGCCACGTCGCCTGGATCGGCGACGATCAGCACGACCTGGACGCCCACCTCTCCCGCTGGTTCGGCAAGCCCGCCGACTGATTCCGCCTGAGCAACCGAAAAGGCCCGTGAGAAGGATCGGTACGGCGGGTAGCGACTGACCGTCGGGAGGCTGGAGGCAGCATCAGCCGTGGTGCTCTGGCGCTTGGCATCCGAGTGACGACCGGAAGCCGGCGGAAGAGCACCACGGGGCGGATCGGCGCAGGCGCATCTGCAGCCGCCGAGCATGGGAACGTTCCAGGCTCGTCGCATTCAATTCTTGACGAAGTTAATTAGTGGTACGATCGCGCACATGCCGCCTCGCCTCGCTGTCGCCACGCGCGCTGAGACCGCCGTCTTCACCATGGTGCTCGTCCAGGGTCCGGTTTCCCGGGTGGAGATCGCCAGGCGCAGTGGCCTGTCGTCCGCGGCCGTGACCAAGGCCGCCCGCCCGTTCATCGAGGCCGGCTACCTGGAGGAGCTGGCGGCCACCGAGCGGACGGGGCCCGGCGCCGGACGTCCGGCCAGCCCACTGGCCATCAGGCCGGACCGGGAGTTCTTCACCGGTGTGAAGATCACCGACGACGAGCTCATCGGCGTGGTGACCGACCTGCGCGCCCGCCCGGTGGCCTCGGCGCACCGGCGACTGGCCACGACCTCGGCCGAGGGCGTGGTCGAGGCGCTGGCCGAGCTGGTCGGCGAGCTGCTCGCCACCGACCCCGCCTACCGCGAGCGCTGCCATTCGCTGGGCCTGGCCGTCTCGGGCGACGTGGACAAGGCGCACGGGATGGTGCGCTACTCCCCCTTTCTGGGCTGGCACCAGGTGCCGCTGGCGCGGCTGGCGGCCGAGGCGACCGGGCTGAGCGTCACCGTCGAGAACGACGTCAAGTCGCTCACCGTGGCCGAGCAGTGGTTCGGAGACGGAGTGGGCGCCTCGTCGTTCGCGCTCGTCACCGTGGGGATCGGGATCGGCTGCGGGCTGGTGGTGAACGACCGGGTGGTGGCCGGCGCCCATGGCGTGGCCGGGGAGATCGGCCACATCCCTGTCGGCGGCGACGAACCCGTGTGCCACTGCGGCGGAAGCGGGTGCGTCGAGGCCATCGCGGGGACGGCACCCCTGGTCGCGGCGGTGCGCGCGGTCACCGGTGACGCTTCCATGGACATCGACGCGGCCATCGACGCCGCTCACGCCGGGGATCAGGCCGTGCGTGAGGTGTTCGACCGGGCAGGGCACGCCATCGGCCTGGCCATGGCCGCGATGGCGAACCTGTTCGGCCCCGAGCGCATCATCGTGACCGGTGACGTGGGCGGCCTGGCCGCCTACGACCTGTTCGAGGAGCACCTCAACCGGTCCTTCGCGGCGCAGGCGTTCGGGGCGGCGGCCGACTGCCGGCTGCTGCTGCGGCCGCGCACGTTCGAGCAGTGGGCGCGCGGCGCCGCCGCGGTCGCCATCCAGACCCTCTTCACCTGAGCAGGGAGCGTCGAGTGAGCGTGGCACCCGGAATCTGGCAGCCGCACGACCAGGCCGAACGGCGGGAGGAGGTGCGCATCCCGGCGGCGGGTCTGGAGCTCACGGGCACGTCCGCGGCCGCGCTGACCTGGACGGTGCACGAGGAGAGCCCGGGGGTCGTGGAGGTGCGGGTCGTCCCCGACCGGGCGGCCGAGGTGCGGCTGGGCTGGCGGGTGCCCTGCGTGGACGCCACCGCCTTCTGGGCCGCCGACGGTGGTGAGCATCGCGGGCTGCCGCCCTTCTGGCGCAGGCCCCGCACGGCTGCGCTGGAGAAGAACGCACCGGTCGGGTGCCTGATCGGCGCCGGGGACGTGGCCCTGTGCACGTTCGCGGCCGGTGAGGTCGTCAGGCCCGTGCGCACCCGGACCGGAGTGGTCGAGGAGACCGGCGAGTTCGGGTTCTGGGTCGAGCACGAGGCCGATCCCGGAACCGGTCTGCTGCTGCGGATCGACCTCTCCCGGCGGCACTTCGCGACGACGCTGGCCGGTGTGGCGGACTGGTGGGGCACCCTGCACGGCCTGGGCCGCGACGTCCCGCTCGCGGCGCGGATGCCCGCCTACTCCACCTGGTACGCCATGCAGCAGCACGTCGACGCGGCCGGCGTGGAACGGCAGGCGGGCCCGGCGGCAGCGCTGGGCTGCGAGGCGATCATCGTGGACGACGGCTGGCACAGCGACGACCGGGGGCGCGGCTACGGCTATGTCGGCGAGTGGCAGCCTTCCCCCACCTCGTTTCCGGATATTTCAGCGCATGTCGCGAAAGTTCATGGCGAAGGTCTCGCCTACCTGCTCTGGTACGCCCTGCCCTTCGTAGGCCGCCACACCAAGCTCTGGGATCGCGTGCGACCGTACACGCTGGTCTACAAGGAGCACATGAACGCCGCCATCCTGGACCCGCGCTACCCCTACGTCCGCGACCTGCTCGCGGGCCACCTCACGCGGGCGGTCACCGAATGGGGCATGGACGGCCTCAAGATCGACTTCATCGACCAGTTCGCCGTCGAGGACCCGCCCCGGCCGGGCCCCGAGGCCGACTGCGCCACGGTGAACGAGGGGGTGCGCAGGCTCCTGGCCCAGTTGCCCGAGGAGTGCCTGGTCGAGCTGCGGCAACCGTACGTGAGCCCGGGCCTGTGGCCGTACGCCACGATGATCCGCGCCTCCGACTGCCCGCTCAGCCCGGCGCACAACCGGCAGCGCACCGTGGACCTGCGGCTGATCGCCGGGCCCATGGCCGTGCACGCCGACATGCTGATGTGGCACCCGGACGAGAGCCCCCAACGGGTCGCGACCCAGCTCATCAACGTGCTGTTCGCGGTGCCGCAGATCTCGGTCGACCTGACCACGCAGACACCGGCGCAGGCACAGGTGCTGCGGTTCTGGCTGGCGTTCTTCCGGCAGCACGTCGATGTGCTGCAGCGGGGCGACTTCGCACCCGCGCGCCCTGACCTGGCCTACCCGCAGGTGACGGCCCGCTCCGGCGACACGGTGATCGTCGGCAGGTACGCGCCGATGCCCGTGGCGGCGCCCGCCACCGGCACGCTGTGGGTGGCCAACGGTGACGCCTCCACTGACGTGCTGCTCCAGACCTCCCACCCCGGTACGGCCCGGGCCACGGTCCTCGACTGCCGGGGCCGCACCCAAAGCGACGACTTCGTGGACCTGACCCCCGGGTCGGTGGAGATCACCGTCCCCGAGGGCGGGCTGCTACGACTGGAGACCACCGCGTAGCCGGTCCAGGAACTGCGCCTCGTACAGCGAGGGCGGGAGGAGCCCCGGCTGGTTCGCACCCTCGATGTAGCCGGCCGGTTGCTGGAAGGGGCCGTCGCCGGTGACCGTGCCGTGGCAGCCGATCGCGTAGTTCTGCGCGGTCGGCGGCTTCTGGACGATCAGCCTGCTGGTCGCGACGTCGCAGTTCCAGGCCACCGAGTGGGCCGCCGACCAGCCGTGCGAGGTGCCGTAGCGGCCCCGGTTGTACAGGCCGAGCGTGTAGTCGTAGTGCGGGTCCACGTCCTTGTGGCCGTCGAACAGCAGGCCCTGGGACCAGCGGCGGTGACCCTCGCTGGAGTTGAGGGCGTACTCCGACGTGCCACGCAGGAACACCACACCGGACACCGTGCTGTGGCCGTTGGAGACGAAGGCGTGCCTGGCCTTGTAGGCGTGGCAGTCGCGGAAGAGCACCTGCTGCGAGTAGACGTAGGTGTTGAAGTTGTAGCGCCTGCTGCCGGTGACGATGCTGACCGGGTCGATGGCCCGGCAGTTCGCGACGGTGGCCCGGGTGGTCTCCTGGGTGGCGACGCCGGCCTGGGTGAAGTGCAGCATGGTGCAGTCCCGCACCCACGAGTCCTCGGTCCGCAGCAGGACGATCGCGTTGTAGGCGTGCTCCTCGTCCTGTTCGGGGTCGCCGTGGTACTCGATGTCCACGCGCAGCCGTTCCACGCCCACCTCGGTGACGAGCCCGGCCCGGTCCCACCTGAAGAGGAAGGAGGTGGCGTGGGCGCGGTTGAGGTGGTTGAAGACCGGCACATCGATCTTCACGACATTTCCTGATACGTCGCGTACATAGCGGTTGTAGTAGATGGGGTGCTCGCCGACCTTCCACGGCGGCCCCACGTCGTGGCCGCCGTAGTCGATGGCCTTGAGCCACTCCTCGGTGCAGGGATGGGTGATGATGATGTTGTCGCCCGGGCGCAGCGTCCCCGGGTCGGCCACTGCGAACTCGCGCGACCCCACCTGCACGAACCCGGTGGTGATGTCGGTACGGGTGCCCGGCACCTCGCCCGTCCAGCCACCGCCCGCGGCACCGCCGACCACGATGACGTCGCGATCCTCAGGTGTGTTCCCGGTGGCCTTGATGATCGTGTCCGTGGCCGGGTCGCCGCCGTCGCCCACGCCGCGGAGCACCGTGCCGCTGGCCCGCACGTACAGGGTGCCCGCCACCGGGTACACCCCGGGCAGCATGAGCAGGGCGCCGCGCCGGGCGCGGGGCAGTGCCGCGATCGCGTCGAGCGCCGCCTGGATGTGAGCCGTGTTGTCGCCCTCGATCGGGCGGATGGTCTTGACGACCGGCACGTGCGGGATGGGCCGCTCGCCGTTGCGGTAGCCGGCGTGGCTGAAGTCGGGGATACGGTTGCCCTCGGCGTCCTGCTCGTAGACCAGACGTCCGTGCCGGTCGTGGCGCACGAGCCGGGACTGCCAGATCGTGGTGGCGCCCGCGGGCCGCGCACCGGCCGCCGCCAGGGCCAGCGCGCCGCCCGCGGTCAGCACGGCGCGCCTGCTGAGGTTCTGTCTCATGGGCTGATGACAATCTTGTCGAGCTCGGGTGAGCGAGCGGTGTGGCTGTAGAACCGGATGGTGTTGACGCCGGCCACCAGGTTCACCGGCACGGTGGCGGTGGTCACCGTGTCCTTGGTCCCGGTCATCGGCACCTGGACGGCGTCACCGCCGTTGACGCTGACCGAGAACGTCTGTGAGCCGTCCACCAGCGCGTGCACGGTCAGCTGCCGGGGCCCGGTGGTCTCCGACAGCACGCCCTTGACCACGGCGTAGTCGTAGATGTTGCCGCCGATGAGGATCACCTTCCGGCCGCCGGAGCAGACGGCGCAGTAGGCGGGCTCGGCCGCGCCCTCCCAGACGTTGCCGACCCGTTCGGCCTCGTACGTGCCGGGGCTCCGGTCCGGCGGCGGCAGCCGCACCGGCGGTGTCGCCGGCCCGAGCTGCTCCGCCTTGAGGTCTTTGACCAGCAGGTACGTCTCCTGCAGCCCCGCGCTGTTGATGCTGCGGTAGATGCCCCACTTGGGCCGGTTGTACTGTTCCTGTGTCCACCACAGGTCGACGTTCTCGGCCTTCTGGTCGACGATCGTCCGCCGCCCGTCCTTGAGCACCCAGCGCAGGTAGCCGTCGTCGCCCGACCTGAACTCGATCGTGGTGTCGATCCACCGGTTCTGGATCGGCACGAGGTCGGCCGTGGCGAAGTCGTGGGACTTGTTGTCCTCCAGCGTCCAGTAGCGGGCCGCGATCTTCGGCACGCCGTTCACGACCGGGAGCGAGAGCTGCGCGAGCGGCGTGCCGACGTCGGAGTTCTTGAGCTGCCAGATGTGGGTGAAGCTCGTGGTCGCGTCGAGGGTGTCCGGGATGTACATCTGGTAGCTGATCCGCCAGGTCTCGTCCTTGCGGATCTCCAGCGGGCGGCCGTCGGCCGCACGCATGCCGCGTACCTCGTTGCGCATGCGGTCGGACCCGTCGCGGTCCTCGAGGTGGGCGTCGAACCGCCAGGCGTTGCCCTGGACGCGCACGTGCGGCTGGCCCTCGGGGTGTGAGCCGCGCCGGTCGTCCTCCAGCGCTTCGAAGGCGTTCACCCCGTCGCGCCACGGGGCCGGATTCCACCGCGTCTCCCAGCGGGGAGCCACGGCGTGGGCGGGCGGGGCGATCGTGAGGATCAGCGCGAGCGCCGTCAGCACGCCCGCCGCCCGCCGGCCGCGCGTCCGCATCGAAGAGCTGCCGGGCGTCATGAGAGCGTCACTCCGTCCAGGTCGGGCGCGCTCGCGCTGTCGTTGAAGAAGCGGATGGCGTTGGCGCCCGCGTTGAGCTGCACGGTGATGGCCTTGGAGACGGGGTTGGCCCAGTCCGGACCCGTCAGCGAGACCGTCTGCGGTGCGCCGCCGTTCACGCTGACCTGGAAGCTGCGGGTGCCGCTCACCACGCCGCGGATGGTGAGCTGACGGGCGCCCGCGGAGGAGGACTGGACGTTGAGCGTGACCGCGTTCGCGGAGCCGCCGCCGATCCAGCCGACCTTGGTGCCGCCCGAGCAGCCGGAGCAGGACGCGGTCCGCGCCGTGCCGCTGAAGGAGCCCTGCTCGGCCTCGTAGGACGAAGGATCCTCGGCGCTGCCGGTGAGCTGGTGCGCCTGGAGGTTCCTGATCAGGAGGTAGGTGTCCTGCAGGCCCGAGCTGTTGATGCTGCGATAGATCCCCCACTTGGGCCGCAGGTACTCGTCGTCGCCACGCCACAGGTCGGTGTCGTCCAGGCGCTTGTCGACGAGCGTGGTGGAGCCGTCCTTGAGCGTCCAGCGCAGGTAGCCGCTGTCGGCGGCCTTGAACTCGAAGGTGGTGCTCAGCCACTTGCCCTGGATCGGGTTGAGATTCGTGCTGCCCACCTCGTGGGTCTGCTCCGCTTCGTCCCAGTACCGGACGTTGATCTTCGGTGTGCCACCGGAGATCGGCAGCGACATCGTGTAGAGGGGCGCACCGGATCCGGGTGTCTTCATCTGCGCGATGTGGGTGAAACTGCTGGTGGCGTCGAGCGAGGTGGGGATGTACAGCTGGTAGCTGATCCGCCAGGTCTCGTTCTCGAGGATCTTGAGGTACGTACTGCCGCTGCCGGTGCGCATGCCCTTGACCTCGTTGCGCTGCCGGTCCGAGCCGTCGCGGTCCTGGGTGTGCATGTCGAAGCGGTAGGCGTCCCCGGAAACGTAGATGTGCGTCACGCCGGGATGGGAGTCGGCTCGGTCGTCCTCGATTCCCTCGAACGCCTCGGCGACGGTGTCGTCCGCCGGGTTCGGGCTCCAGCGCGGCGTCCAGGCGGCGGCCGAGGCGGCGGGGGCCTGCAGGGCCGCGACGGCGGCGAGGGCCAGGGCGGCTAAGCTCGCGGTCGATCGCTTCGTCATGGGGTTTCTCTCTTCAGGTGGAGGGTGAACCCGCCGTTGAGGGCGACGGCGAGGTCGAGCTTGTCCCCGGCGCAGACGGTGACCGTCTCGGCGAGGATCCGATCGCCTGGGGCGTCCCGGTAGATGTCGGCCGCCCACTCCCCGTCACCGAGGAAGCCGAGCGGTACCGTGAGCGTGCGGGCCTCGCCGGACACGCCGGCACCGACGTACCACTCGCCGCCGCTCCTCCTGGCCAGCACGATGTGGTCGGCGGGGTCGCCGGACAGCAGCCGCGTCTCGTCCCACGCGGCCGGGACGGCCGACAGCAGCCGCAGCGCCTCCGGCCTGGCTTCGTAGGCCTCCATGCTGTCGGCGAAGTGCTGGATCCCGGACTCGAAGAGCACCGCCAGGGCGAGCTCGAATCCGGCCGAGATGGCGCGCACCCCGGTGAACGTGCACGGCGTGAAGTCCATCGGCCCCTGCACGTTGCGGGTGAACGCCAGCGACAGGTAATGGGTGGCCGGGTAGAGCGGCTCCTTGCCGGGCTTCGGCTTGATCCACTCAGCGCCCTTGACCGCCTCGGCGGTCATGAAGTGGGGCCAGGTGCGCTCGGTGCCGCGCGGGATCGTGCCGCCGTGGAAGACCACCATGAGCTCGAGCCGGGCGGTGGCCGCCAGGACGGCGTCGAACCAGCGCATCCGGTCCTGGCCGTCGGACTCGGTGAAGTCGATCTTGACGCCGGCCGCGCCCCACTCCTTCCACAGCGCGAGCTTCTCGCGGTGCTCCAGCTCGGTGTCGACGTGCTGCCAGTGCGACCAGAGCCACACGCCGACGCCCCGGTCGCGGGCGTAGGCGATCAGCTCTGGCATCCACTCCTTGTTCCAGCCGGCGTCGGCCAGCACGTACGGCCAGCCGTGGGCGGCGGCGAAGTCGACCCAGCGCTTCTGGGCGCCCAGGTCGCGGGTGGAGGGGCCGTCGGACCACCACGACCAGGCGGCCGCTCCCGGCCTGATCCACGAGGTGTCCTCGACCCTGGAGGGCGCGGCGAGGCTGGTGACCAGGTCGCTCTCCACGATCGTGGCCAGGTCTCCCATGATCGTGGTACGCCAGGGCGTGGTCAGCGGAGAGGCCGCGGTCACGTACGGGTCGGGCAGGTCGAGGCGGAAGGCCCGGCCGTCGAAACGCAGGCGTGACCCGGCGTATCCGCTGTCGAGGCCCGCCTCCGTGACGAACAGCCACGTGTCACCGGTCCGGAAGAGCGACGGGTAGCCGTACAGGATGGGCTCGGCGGCGGCGACCGTGGTGTGCCGATGGATCTCCTCATAGTCACAGCGGCCGTTCTCGTACGGGAGCAGGACCGCGCGAGCGTCGGCCGGCACCACGTATTCCGACATTTCCTCGACCACGGTGACCGGCCCGCTCCATGGCACTACATACCGATATGCCACGGCGCCTGCGCCGACACGTACCTGCAGGTCGAGCCGGTGCCCGTTCTTGGTGAACGACAACGTCCACTCCCCTGCCACGTACCGGTGCTCGCGCCGCTTCCCCGTCACCGTCCGGTAGGACTCCTCGACCTGCCGCTCCGACATCCCGGCGAGCCTCAGCCCGGTGCTCAGGTCCTCGTGCGCGGTGCGAAGACCGAGCCTGGACGGCTCCACCACGACCCGCCCGGCGTGCCGCAGTTCCAGCGTGAGCTCTCCCGCAGCGGAGAGGGCGAGCGCCGCCTCCACGTCCCCGTCGTTGAGCGTCCAGTTCGGCACGTGGCCCTCCAGGAGTCAAAGAGATAGGAGGAGTCGATCGCAGCCAGCTGACCGGTCCATGCCCCGCCGGCGGCGGCAGATGAAGCCGTCCGGCTCCCCTCACAGTGGGCATGAGCCTAGGTTGAGACCGGTTTCAATTCAATTCTTGACGAAGTTAATTACCAGGTCTACGGTACGGCCATGCCCCATGGATCAGAGCGAGACGACCAGAGAGCCGGCAACATTCATCCGATCTCTTCCGCAAGACTGGCAGAGTTCCGTGAACAGCGCTTCGGGTTGTTCGTTCACTGGGGGCTGTACGCGCTCGCCGCCCGCCATGAGTGGGTCAAGCAGCGCGAGCGGTTGACGGACGAGCAGTACCAGCGGTACCTGGACCACTTCGACCCCGACCTGTTCGATCCGGATGCGTGGGCGGAGGCGGCGGCCGGGGCAGGCATGCGCTACCTGGTGCTGACCAGCAAGCACCACGACGGCTTCTGCCTGTGGGACTCGGCCCACACGGACTATTCGGTGGCGCACACGCCGTACGGCAAGGACCTGGTCGGCCCGATCATCGAGGCGTTCCGGGCGCGCGGGCTCGGGGTGGGGCTCTACCACTCGCTGATCGATTGGCACCATCCGCACTTCCCGATCGACGGTCTGCATCCGGCGTACCACGAGGGGGTGAGCAATACCGGCCGAAATATCGAGCTATACCGCTCCTATTTGCACCACCAGGTCGAAGAGCTGCTTACCCGCTATGGCCGAATCGACACGATGTGGTTTGACTTCTCATATTCGACGAGAGTCAGGAACGGCCGGCTCACACCCGGCGGAAAGGGCGCGGCGGACTGGCACTCGGAGGAGCTGGCCGCACTGGTCCGCCGGCTGCAGCCGGACTGCCTGATCAACGACCGTCTGGAGATCCCGGGCGACTTCACCACGCCCGAGCAGTTCCAGCCGGCCGCGCCGCCGGCCCGGGTCTGGGAGGCCTGCCAGACGCTCAACGGCAGCTGGGGCTACGACCGCGACAACCTCGACTACAAGCCGGTGGACCTGCTGGTGCGCATGCTGGTCGACACCGTCTCCAAGGACGGCAACCTGCTGCTCAACGTCGGGCCCAACGGGCGCGGCGCCTTCGACCCCCGGGCGCTGGCGACGCTGCGCGGCATCGGGGAGTGGACGCGGCTGCACGGCCGCGCCCTCTACGGCGCCGGCCCGAGCGCGTATCAGGCGCCACCGGACTGCCGCTACACCCAGCGTGACGACCGGCTCTACCTGCACCTGTTCGCCTGGCCGTACAAGTATCTGCACCTGCCGGGGCTGGCGGGCAAGGTGCGTTACGCCCAGTTGCTCAACGACGCATCGGAGACCCGCACGCTGACCCCCGACCCGGCCGTGGACAGCGGGCACACGAAGCTGGGCGCGCTGCCGCCCGGCACCCTGACCCTGCAGCTCCCCGTGCAACGGCCCGACGTGGCGGTGCCGGTGATCGAGCTCTTCCTGTGAAAGGCCCACCCCCATGGAGATGAACCGTCGGCAGATCCTGGCCCTGGCGGCTGCGGCCGCGGCCGCGCCGGTGTTGTCCGCCTGCGGCGACAGCCGCACGCAGAAGCAGGCCGCGGCCCCGGTCAAGTCGGGCGCGCAGGTCATCGACCCGAACCGGCCGGGCAGCGACGCCTGGCCGTTCGAGGAGGCCGAACAGCTCAACAACTCGCTGACCTGGCCCAAGACGAGCGTGCCCGACCCGGCCACCAAGATCGTGATCACCGTGGCGCTCACCACGGACGCCGTCACCGAGGTGCGCAACGCGCAGTTCGACTTCTTCTTCAAGCAGCGCCACCCGAACATCGAGATCAAGCGCGAGTCGGCGCCGTTCGACCAGTTCCTCACCAAGTACATGACGCAGGCGGCCGGCGGCACGCTGCCCGACGTGCTCTACAACCACTACTCCTGGACACAGAACCTCGTCGCCAACAAGGTCCTGCATCCCCTGGACGACTACATCGGCAAGACGCCCGAGTTCGACATGGACGACATCCCGCAGTCCGGGCTCGGCTACTTCAAGCGTGACGGCAGCCTGTACGGCCTGCCCACCGACATGGCGCCCAAGCTGCTGTTCTACAACAAGGACCTGTTCGACCAGGCCGGCATCGCCTACCCCGACGAAACCTGGACCTTCGACCGCCTCTTCGAGACCATGCGGAAGATGACCAGCGGATCGGGCGTCGAGAAGGTCTACGGCTTCTCCCCGATGCCCAAGCCGTCACCCGACCTGACCGCCGTGTTCCTCCTCCCCTACGGCGGGCGGTTCCTCGACCAGGCCGAGTCCAAGGTGATGATCAATGAGCCGGCGGCCAGGGACGTCATGGCCCGGTGGCTGGACCTGCTGATCAAGGACAAGGCCGTGCCGAGCCTGGCCGAGCTCCAGCTGCTGGAGAAGGTGGATCCGTTCAAGTCCGGGCATGCGGCCATGATGATCAACGGCGCCTGGCTGATGCTGGAGCTGTCCAAGCAGAAGGCCTTCAAGTGGGGCGCCACGCACGTGCCCAAGGGGCCCGAGGGCCGCTTCACCCCGGCTGTGGGCAGCGCGCTGGTGATGGCCGAATCGTCGCAGAACAAGGACGCCGCCTGGATCTACATGTACGAGTGGCTGTCGGCCTCCGGCTACAAGTTCCGCCGGGTCGCCGCACCGGCCCGTCAGTCCGCGTGGGAGGACAACGCCAAGGCGCTCGGCATCCCGGCGCAGGAGGTGAAACTGGTCAAGGAAGTCCTGGCCGACTACGCCTCCGACGACGGCGTGCTGCGGCTGCCGGCCAGCAAGAAGGTCGAGAACACCGCCGCGCCGGTCTGGGAGCGGGCGATGCTCGGCAAGATCGGCGTGGACGACGCGCTGAAGGAGATCGCCGGCAAGGTCACGCCCGTCCTGGCCGAGAACAAGGTGGCATGACCACCGTGAGCGCCACCAGCACGCTGGCCCGCCGGGAGGCCCGGCGCTTCCACCTGTTCGTCTCGCCATGGCTGATCGGGTTCGTGCTCTTCAGCGCGGGCCCGATCGTCGCCGCGGTGGTGCTCAGCTTCATGCAGTGGAACCTGCTCCAGCCGCCGAAATGGGTGGGCCTGGCCAACTACGAGCGCATGCTCGGCGATTCCGAGTTCTGGGAGTCGATCGAGAACACCGTGCAGTACGGCGCGGGGGCGGTGGCGCTCGGCGTCACGTTCACCTTCCTGCTGGCGATGCTGCTCAATCAGCCACTGCGCTTTCAGGGCCTGTTCCGTACCGTGATGTACCTGCCCTCGGTCGTGTCGGGCCTGGCCACCGCGCTGCTGTGGCTGAACATCCTGCACCCCGACTACGGACTGATCAACAAGATGCTGGCCTCGGTCGGCATCGAAGGACCCGGCTGGCTCGCCTCCCAGGAGTGGGCCATCCCCGGGCTCGTGCTGATGAGCGTGTGGGGCGCGGGCAACACGATCGTCATCTACCTGGCGGGCCTGCAGGGCATTCCGAAGACGCTCTACGAGGCGGCCGAGATCGACGGCGCCGGATGGTGGCGCAGGTTCTGGAGCGTGACCGTGCCGATGATGTCGCCGGTCATCTTCTTCAACGTGGTGACCGGCTTCATCGCCGCGTTGCAGAGCTATGTGCTCATCCTCGTCATGACCGAGGGCGGCCCCGGCAACGCCACGATGGTGCTGGGGCTCTACATCTACCGGCACGCCTTCGTCTACTTCGACATGGGATACGCGGCCACGCTGTCGTGGGCCATGTTCGTGCTGGTCATCGTCGTGACCGCGATCCAGTTCAGCCTGGCCAGGCGCTGGGTGCACTACGAGTTCAAGTGAGGTACGCCGAGTGCTCGTCGAAACCGCGACGCATGACCGGGGACCCGCGCGCACCAGGCCGGGCCCGCCCCTGACCTCGGAGCAGGCCGAGCGGATCAGGCGGATCCGGCGCAGCGGCGCCTACGTCCTGCTGATCGTCAGCTCGGCGGTGTTCCTGTTGCCTTTCCTGTGGATGCTGACGACCTCGCTGAAGTCGGACGCGGAGAACCTGGCCTTCCCGCCGCAATGGTTCCCCGATTCCTTCCACTTCGACAACTACGTCAAGGGCTGGACGGGCTCGTTGCCGTTCGACAGGTTCCTGCTGAACACCATCGTGATCACCGCGCTATCCATGGCCGGCAACCTCATCTCCTGCGTGCTGCCCGCCTACGCCTTCGCCAGGATGCGGGCGCGGGCGGCCGGCTTCATGTTCGCCGCGCTGCTGGCGACCATGATGATCCCGCGGGAGATCACCCTGGTGCCGAAGTTCATCATGTTCTCCGAACTCGGCTGGGTGGACACCTACCTGCCGCTGGTCGTGCCGGAGTTCTTCGGCGTGGCGCTCTACATCTTCCTGCTGCGGCAGTTCTTCACCACGATCCCGCAGGAGCTCATCGACGCAGCCCGCATCGACGGCGCCTCCGAACTGCGCATCCTGTGGAGCATCATGCTGCCGCTGGCCAGGCCGGCCATCGCGGCGATCTGCCTGTTCTCCTTCGTCGGCAACTGGAACCAGTATCTGGAGAACTCCATCTACCTCCGCTCGATGGAGAAGATCACTCTCGCGCAGGGCCTGGGCATGTTCAACGGCCAGTACGTCACCCAGTACAACCAGATGATGGCCGTCGCGCTGTTGTCGATGCTGCCCATCCTCGTCGTCTTCTTCCTGGCACAGAAGACGTTCATCCGGGGCGTCACGCTCACGGGAATCGCCGGAAGGTGAGCTCTTGAATCACGAACTGCAGCCGTACCGCGGCGGACCGGCCACCAAGGAGGCGGGCGACGGTGCGTAGGAGCACGCTGGCGGACATGCGCGCGGGGGTGTCGCTGCCCGGCTTCCGGGTGGCGTCCGGTGGGGTGTCGACACTCCGCCCCGGCCAGGTGAGCCATGCGCACGAGGCTCACACGCACGTGGACCCGGAGATCTTCCTCATCCTCTCTGGCAGCGGAAAGGTCCACATAAACGGCGAAATTTCACACTTTTCTGGGGGCGATGTGCTCATCGTGGAGGCCGGCGAGGATCACCACCTGGAGGCGGTCTCCGAGGTGGTCACCACCTGGCTGCACCTGGAGCCCGCATGACGCCCGCCGTGGGGCTGGGCGGCGGGCCACTCGGCAACTACGTGCGCGCCGTCTCGGACGCGCAGGCCGCCGCGGTGATGGAGGCCGCCTGGGAGGGCGGCATCCGCTACTTCGACACCGCCCCCTTCTACGGGCTCGGCCTGTCGGAGCGGCGCATGGGCCGCGCACTGCGCCTGCGGCCCCGGTCGGAGTTCATCCTGTCGACCAAGATCGGCCGGCTCGTACGCCCGGGTCCGGGCGACAACGGCGGCTTCGCCGTACCGGATGACCGGCACGTCGAGTGGGACTTCAGCCGCGAGGGGGTCCTGCGCAGCGTCGCGGAGTCCCTCGACCGCCTGGGTCTCGACCACGTGGACATCCTCCTCATCCACGACCCGGACCGCCACTGGCCGCAGGCGCTGAACGAGGCCTATCCGGCGCTGGCGGACCTACGTTCCCAGGGCGTCGTGCGGGCCATCGGTGTGGGCATGAACCAGTCCCCCATGCTGGTGGACTTCGTCAGGCACACGGACCTCGATCTGCTGCTGGCCGCCAACCAGATCACCCTGCTGCGCCGCACGGCCTTCGACGAACTGCTCCCGCTCTGCCTGGATCGCGGGATCCCGGTCATCGCCGCCGGCCTGTTGCACCGCGGCCTGCTGGCCGGATCGCAGCCACCGCCGGACGCGCCCGCCGAGGCCCACGCACTCGCCGCCGTGTGCGCCCGGCACGGCGTCCCGCTGCCCGCGGCGGCCCTGCAGTTCCCGCTGCGGCACCCGGCCGTGCGTACGGTCCTCGTCGGGGCCCATCACCCGGCCCACATCGCCGCCAACCTGCGGGCCCTCGACCACCCCGTCCCGGCCGCCCTGTGGGACGACATCGCCTCTCACTCCACGACCCCCCGGTGGTGACCATGCCTTCTCGACGCTCTCTGCTCAAGGCCGGAGGATCCCTCGCCGCGGCCACACTCCTGACCGGGACCGGCCCGGCGGCGGCCGAGTCCCGGCCCCCCGATCCGTGGCGCAAGGTGCCGGACATTCTGCGTAAGATCCGGCCTCCCCGGTTCCCGAGCCGGAAGTGGGACATCACCGCGTTCGGCGCCGTGGGCGACGGCACGACCGACTGCACGGCGGCCTTCCGGGCGGCCATCGACGCCTGCCATCGCCGGGGCGGCGGCCGGGTCGTGGTGCCGCCGGGACGTTTCCTCACCGGTGCCGTCCACCTGCTGAGCAACGTCGAGCTGCACGTGTCGGAGGGCGCGGTGATCGCCTTCAGCACCGATCCGAACGCCTATCTACCGGTCGTCCTCACCCGCTGGGAAGGCACCGAGTGCTACAACTACAGCCCCTTCATCTACGCCCACGGCCAGCGGAACATCGCGGTCACGGGCAGGGGCACGCTCGACGGCCAGGCGCGGCAGGGCCCCTGGGAGAGCTGGTACGCCAACGGCGGGCCGCAGGGCGGTGACCAGCGGGCGCTGCGGAAGATGGGCGACGACGGCGTGCCGGTGGAGGAGCGCGTGTTCGGGGCCGGCCACTACCTGCGTCCCGCCATGGTGCAGTTCGTGAAATGTCAGAACATCCTGGTCGGCGACGTCACGATCCTCGAGCCGCCCATGTGGACCGTGAACCCGGTCCTGTCCACGAACGTGACCGTGCGCGGCATCACCGTCGTCAGCACGCTGTACAACACCGACGGCTGCGACCCTGAGGCGTCGTCGTACGTGCACATCCAGCACTGCCGGTTCAACACCAACGACGACTGCGTGGCGGTCAAGTCCGGGCGTGACGCCGACGGCCGCAGGGTGGGCGTGCCCAGCGAGAACATCGTGGTCCAGGACTGCTTGTTCTCCGGCCGCTGGGGCGGCATCACGGTGGGCAGCGAGATGTCGGGCGGGGTGCGCAACGTCTTCGCCGAGCGGTGTGTGATCAACTCCCCGGACTTCCCCGGCAACTACCCGGTGAAGTACCCCGTCTACATCAAGGCCAGCAAGAAGCGCGGCGCCTTCATCGAGGGCGTCTACGTACGCGACTTCACCGGCGGGAACGTGGACCGCGAGGTGATGTTCGTCAACATGGCCTACAACAGCAACGAGGGAGGCACCGAGCCGGTGTCGGTGCGCGACATCCGGATGGAGCGGACCCGGCTCGACGGCGCCGACGCCGTGCTCAACCTCGTCGGCCTGGAGACCGACCACCTGACCGGGGTCCGCCTGGAGAAGTGCGTGTTCACGAACGTCACCGGCCCGGACAAGATCGCGTACACGGACGGGCTGAGCCTGCGCAAGGTGTTCGTCAACGGGGTGGAGCAATGAGACACCTCCTCGCCGTCCTGATCCTGCTGGCGACGGCCGGGGTGGCGCTGCCCGCGCGGGCCGAGGCCGGACAGCCGGTGCGCGGGTGGACGATCCTGTCCGACAGCGATGCCGGGGCCGACGCCGTGATCGCCGCCGCGAAGCCGTACAAGATCAATCACCTGCAGCTGAGTCACGAGATCGTGCACGACCTGCGGGAGGTGCGCGACCCGGCCAAGCGGGCGCAGGCCAACCGGCTCACCAACGCCGCGCACGACGCCGGGATCGCCGAGGTGGCGATCTGGGACCACTCGCTCTACGACCTGAGCTACTACCCGGCCGAGTTCCGCACCGGGCCGGGCGGCACCATCGACCTGGACGACCCGGCGTTCTGGGAGTGGTTCAAGCAGGACTACCGGGAGATGCTCGATCTGGTGCCGGACATCGACTCGGTGGTGCTGACCTTCATCGAGACCGGCGCACGGGTGGAGCGGCAGCACTCGGCGAGGCTCGCCACGGCCGAGCAGAAGCTGGCCTACCTGGTCGACCAGGTCGCCGACGTCATCGTCGGCGAGCGGCAGCTGGGGCTCTACCTGCGCACCTTCGGCTACTTCCCGGAGGAGATGGAGCGCACGATCGGCGCCATCGCGTTGGTGCGCAACCCGGACGTCAAGGTGATGGCCAAGGCGACGCCGCACGACTTCTTCCTCACCCACCCGAACGACGCCACGATCTCGCGGATCGGCAGGCCGGTGCTCGTCGAGTACGACGCGGCGGGCGAGTACAACGGCCAGGGGAAGATCGCCAACGCGTGGCCCGAGGAGCACGTCAAGCGGCTGCGCCACTATCAGCGGCTCCCGAACGTGATCGGCTACGTGGCCAGGACCGACCGCTACGACGACTCCAGCGTCATCGGCACGCCCACCGAGATCAACCTGTACGCGCTGGCCCGGGCCGCCGAGGATCGCCACATGAGCGTGGAGACGATCTATCAGGAGTTCGCGGCCAGGACCTACGGGCGGGCGGCCGCGCGTGACGTCGCCTCGGCGCTGTCGAAGTCGTACGAGATCATCACCTCGGTGCTCTACAGCCTCGGGACGAACACCGCCAACCACTCCCGGCTCGACTACGAGCCGTACTGCTCCAGCTATCACCGCAGCGTGTCCGGCAAATGGATCGAGCCGCCCGTCACCTATGTGCGTCACGGCGTGAACAAGCGGCTCCACTTCTGGATCGACGTGGTCGAGCACCTGTCGCCGGCCGCCTGCAAGGCCGATCCCACACTGGCGCGGGAGGCGCAGTACGTGCTGGACCGGGGCTGGGTGACGCCGGGCGACCACATGACGCCCACGTACCTGCGCTATGTGCTCACGGAGAAGGAGCACGGGGTGCGGGTGGCCGAAAGCGCGCTGCGCGACATCGCCAAGGCCGGGAAGCACCTGTCACCCGAGCACTTCCAGCAGCTCCACGCGTACTTCGAGCGGACCCTGCTGACCGCCAGGCTGCACCGGGCGATCGCGGCGGCGTACTTCGGGTACCGGATCTACGTCCGGGACGAGCGGCAGCGGACCCGGGCGATGCGGCGCCTCATCTGGGACGGGCTCGACCAGGCTCAGCACATCGCCGAACGGATCCGCACGTACCCGGTGCCAGCGGCCGATGGGGAGTGGAACTGGATACAGGACGCGGCCGAGGCCGCCAAGTACCACGACCGCATTTCCATGGGCTGGGACCGATATGGGGGGATAGCGGTCCCTCGCCCTTGACGGTCAGGTGCGGATCGCCACGGCCTCGAACCGGATCCTCGAACGGGAGCGGAAGCGTCGGGGAGCAGCGCCATCACGCGGTGATCGAGGTGTTGTCGGGGACGAGCATCTGTCGGGCGCCGTGTCAGGGGTCACCCGCCGCCACCGCAAGTCGATCGGAGCCAGAATGGCGGGCGCTGAACCCCGGGCAGCAGGCCCCGCTGATGCCCGTGCACCTGACGGGCGGCGAGACGCTCGCGCGGGTCGCGGCGAAGTGGGACTTCACCTGGGAGAGTGCGGTCACCGCACCGGCCGCTCACCGCGTCGTGGTCATTCGCCCTGTAGCAGGATCTCCAGGAACTCCTGTGGCGCGTCCCTCCAGACGTCGTGGCCACTGTCCAGGGTGTGGACCCGCCAGGCCACGTCGTCGGCCAGCCGGTCGCGGACGGCGGTGAACGGCGTGCCGTCCCACCCGGACAGGTACACGTAGTCCCGGGTCTTGACGTCGCGCAGGCCGGCCGCGTCCAGCCGAATCCGCTGGAGGAAGGAGGCCAGCGGATGCGCGGTCACGCGCGGGTCGCGGCCGGGGGGCGGCTGGACCGCGTACCCGTCCGCCGCCGCGCCGTCCAGGAACAGGCTGCGGTAGACGTCTGTGGTCAGGTCCCAGCAGGACTGGCCGTCCTCGGGTACGTAGGCGTCGCAGTAGACCAGGCGGCGCACCACGCCGGAGGTGGCGCGGTCGGCGGCACCGGTGATGACCATGCCGCCGTAGCTGTGCCCGACGAGCACGGCGTCGCTGACCTCCTCAGCAGCGAGCACGGCGAGCACGTCGTCAACGTGGGTATCCAGGTTGACGGTCGCAGAGTTCAGGTGGGCGCGGTCGCCGAGGCCGGTGAGCGTCACGGTCAGCGCCCGGTGTCCGGCGGCGCGGAGCCGGTCGGCCAGGTCGGAGAAGTACCAGCCGCCGCGCCAGCCGCCGGGAACGAGAACGAAGGTTGCCATTTGGGCGTCAACGATGCCTTGATCGCGCTGATTCCTGCCCACGTCATGGGTGCTTCGCGCGGGCCCTGGCGGTGAACGGCCAGGCGCAGGTCGGTGGCGGACGCTGTTCGCCGGGCCAGGCCGCCCCGGTGCTCGGCTGGGTCGCCGCCTCGGCCGTCTCGGCACGCAGTTGCCACGCGGGCGTGCTCGATCAGTTCGAGCGCGCGGCGTCGGCCTGTCGCTGCTGCTGGAGGCGCGCGTTGATCCAGCGACCATCGAGGCGATCGTAAAGAGCGAATCCCCCGAATGGCGAAGTAACGGGAATCGGCCGGAGCGCGTCGTGTACGTGGTCGGCTTCGGCTGTACCCGTTGGCGGGTCAGTGCGCGAACACGTCCGGGAAGCCGAACGTCGCGACCAGCGCGGGATCGTGGAACTTGATCACGCGGGAGACGCCGGTGGCGGTGGCGGCCAGCACCACGGCGCCGTCGGCCCGGAGCCCTCCGTCCGCGTCCCGGTGGTACACGACGGCGGCGGGTTGGCCGTTGGCGGTGGTCGCGATCATCCGCCAGTCGCCCGGTGTGCCCAGCACGTACGCGTCGAGCGTGTGGATGCACATCGCCCGGCCCGGCTGCCAGTCGCGGAATGGCGTCGCCTCCAGCGTGGCGTCCGTGCGCAGCACCTGTTCCAGCAGGCCGGCGTCGGAGCGCTCGAAGGCCGCGAGGTAGCCGTCGAGCAGCGCGCGTGCCCGTTGGTCGGTCGGTTCGAGCAGTTGGCCTGTTCATGGACTGGGTCTTCGGGGCGGCCGGGAAGAACTGGCCTCTCAAGGAGGTCGCGGCCAACGGCGGCCAGCCCGGATTCGCCGCCTATCGACGCGTCGGCGACGGGTACGACCTGCACACACTCCAGATCTTCACCGTCACCGACGAGGGCATCAGCCGGAACTCGGTCTTCCAGGATTCCAACGTCTACGCGACTTTCGGCCTGGCGGTCAGGCTCGACGACCAGGGACTTGCCATCGCCGAAGCCTAGTGCGGTGACCGTTCGCTTTCGAGCGTCATGCCGCAGGGCTGGTCGGCCCCAGCGGTGTCCGCAGGCCGGGGTTTCCCCGCGGCTGCTGTTGAGCGCGTTCGCCCGGCACGCGCCCTGACCGCCCACGACCAGGTCCGAGCCAGAGGATGAGAGAACGTTTGGTACGGCGGACGGGGCCCCCAACTCGGGTCTGCAGATGCCTGGAGCGTTCAGCGTCCCCTGCGTATGTAGGCGCGGAGCGACAGCGGGACGAAGATCGCCAGCAGCGCGGCCGACCAGAGCAGGACGGCGGTCACCGGATGCGCGAGTGGCCAGGCCACGTTTCCGGACGGGGCGCCCGGGTTGCCGAACAGCTCCCGTGCGGCGGCGGTGAGCGCGCTCACCGGGTTCCAGTCGGCCAGGAAGCGCAGCCAGCCCGGCATGCCGTCGGTCGGGACGAACGCGTTCGACAGCATCGTGAACGGCAGGCCCAGCGGCACCATCGCGTCGGCGACCTGGTCGTTCTTCACCGCCAGGCCCACATAGACGCCCACCCAGCTCAGCGCGTACCGCAGCACGATCATCAGCAGGAACGCCTGGGCCGTGGGGATCAGGCCGCGGTGCGGCTGCCAGCCCACCAGCAGGCCCGTACCCACCATGATGGCCAGCATCAGCAGGCCGGTCAGCAGGTCTGCGCCGGTCTGCCCGAACGGCACCGCCGAGCGCGCCATCGGCATGGAGCGGAACCGGTCCATCACGCCGCGGGAGGCGTCGGTGGCCACCCGCGTCATGACCCCCAACCACGCGGAGAAGGTCACCATCGCGAACAGGCCGGGCATGAGGTACTCGCGGTAGTCGCCGCCGTCCGGCACCTGGATCGCGCTGCCGAAGACGTACCCGAACAGCACGACCATGATGACCGGGAAGATCAGCGCGGCGATGATCTGCCCGGGCTCCTGCCGCAGCCGGCCCAGCTCGCGGCCGACCAGGGTGAGTCCGTCGGTGAATGTCCAGCGCAGGCGGCCGAGGGGCGGGGTGAGGGCGGTCATCGGACGGGCTCCTTGTGGTCGGTGAGGCGCAGGAACACCTCGTCGAGGGTGGGGCGGCGCAGGCTCACGTCGGCGGCGGCGACTCCGGCGTGGTCGAGCTCGCGCACGATGTCGGCGAGGCGGAGGCCGGTGGCGGGCAGGGCGACGCTGAGCCGGTCGGTGTCGGTCGTGGTGGGTTCGGTGCCGGTCAGGGTCTTCAGGACGGTGGCCGCCTCGGGCATCGCGGCGGGGTCTTCCAGGGTGACGTCGAGGCGGTCGCCGATCGTGGCCTTCAGCTCGTCGGGCGTGCCCGTGGCGATCACCTGCCCGTGGTCGACGACGGCGATGTCGTCGGCCAGCTGGTCGGCCTCGTCCAGGTACTGCGTGGTGAGCAGCACCGTGGTGCCGTCGGCCACCAGCTCGCGGATGCTGTCCCAGATCTCGCCGCGGCTGCGCGGGTCCAGGCCGGTGGTCGGCTCGTCCAGGAAGAGCACCTCGGGGCGCAGGATGAGGCAGGTGATCAGGTCGAGCCGGCGCCGCATGCCGCCGGAGTAGCCGGCGACCTGCCGATCGGCGGCGTCCGTCAGGCCGAAGCGCTCCAGCAGCTCGTCGGCCCGCCGGTGCGCCTCGCGGCGGGGCAGGTGGGAGAGGCGCCCGAACATGCGCAGGTTGCCACGGCCGGTGAGCTTCTCGTCCACGGCGGCGTACTGACCCGCGAGCCCGATCCTGGCGCGCACCTTGCCGGCCTCGCGGACGACGTCGTATCCGGCGATGCGGGCGTGCCCGGCATCGGGATCGGACAGGGTCGCCAGGATGCGCACCGCGGTGGTCTTGCCCGCGCCGTTGGGTCCCAGCACGCCGCAGACCGTTCCTCTCGGAACGCTCAGGTCCAGCCCCCGCAGCGCATGGGTGCCGCCGAAGGACTTGTGCAGCCCCTCGGCGACCACGATCGGATCCGTCACGATCCCTCCACTGGGTACTTTGTACGCGGTCATGGCGGCCAGGCTAAGGGACCGGGTACTATGTACGCAACCAGGAGGGGGGACGATGACCGACGCCGAGTACGTGAACATCTGGATGCGCCCCGAGCGCCCGGCCTACGGGCCGAAACCCACCTACAGCCGCGCCCAGATCACCGAGGCCGCCATCCGGATCGCCGACGCCGAGGGCCTGGAGGCCGCCACCATGCGGCGGATCGCCGCCGAGATCGGCGCCGGCGCGATGTCCCTCTACCGGTACGTCCCGAGCCGCGACAACCTCGTCGAGCTCATGGCCGACCGGCTCCAGGGCGAGATCGACGTCGAGGGCATGCCCTCCGGCGACTGGCGCGCGGATCTGACGCGCTACGCCGACGGGCTGCGGGCCATGTGGCTGCGGCACCCGTGGATCGCCACCGTGCAGCGCTCACTCCCCAGCTTCGGCCCCAACCAGCTACGCCTGATCGAACGGCTGATGGGAGTGCTCGACCCCTTCGTCTCCATCGACGAGAACCTCGGCCTCATCGCCATGCTGAACGGCTACATCGAGGGCACCGTCCGCGAGGAGAACAGCTCGGCCATGGAATTCCGCCGCAGCGGGCTCAGCGAGTCGGAGTGGATGGCGCGCAGCTACCCGTACATCGACCGGCTGGTGAAGAGCGGGGAGTACCCGATCTTCACCAAGATCGTGATGGAGGCGCGCCAGCCGCACCTGAGCCGCGACGAGCAGTTCCGGTACGGGCTCCAGCGCGTCCTCGACTGCATCGCCGCGGCCCTCCCGTCAGCGGCCGAGTCTCACCGAGAGGGGCGGGAAGAACAGGACGGGCCTGGGCAGGACTCGTAGTCGACCATCACAGAGGGCATCAAGAACGACATAGACGCACAAGCCATTCCTAAACGCCCACCGAAAGGCGCAGCGGCGGCCCGAACCTGGTCACGCGTGGAGTTGCACGGTGGTAGGCGGCGCTGAGGCGGAGGGAGGAGGCCGAGAGCACCCACCGGGAACGGGTGTTCGCCGAGCTGGACGCCGAAGAGTTCCCCCAGCTGAGCAAGGTGGCCGGGCGATGGGAGGAGCTGACCGCCCGCGACACCTACGCCAAGGGCGTGCGCGCCCTCGTGAACGGGCTTCTCCCGTAGAAGCGGCGTCCGCCAGGGGGACCGCGTTCACGAGCGCCGGACGAACAGCTCATCCGCGATCCCGTGTCTAGCTGGTCGGTGAGTCCCGGCTCTCACAAATGACCGTTTCCAAGAGAAGATCACCGACACGCCTCACGGGACGACCGACAGCCTCGGATCCTTGTGCTGGCCTTGAAGGGCTCGGGCTCGTCGTACGCGTCGCCGACCCCGAGGATCGGCGCATGGGAAGCCCCAGCGGGGGGACGTGACGCTGAGGCGGCGCGCCGCGGGCCCGGTACGAAGCCCGTGGACGTCGTCTCCCGCCGGGGATCGAGAACCCGACGAGATCGCGGGCGCCCGGACCGGACCTGAGCGCCGGGACGCGTGCCTTCGTGGTTATAAGGGGAAGGGAGTTCCGCATGACGCCGAAGCAGCCCAAGACCGAGCTCGACGCCCGCTACAGCTCCGCGCTGAACCCGCGCCCGGGCGCGGAGAACGTCACCGCCACCGACTGGGCCGAGGCCGAACGCCGGCTACGGGCCGCCGAGGTCTTCTGGATCACCACGGTCCGGCCGGACGGCCGGCTGCACGTCACGCCACTGATCGCCGCCTGGCACGACGGGGCGCTGCACTTCAGCACCGGGCCGGGCGAGCAGAAGGCGAAGAACCTGGCCGGTAATGCCCACTGCGCACTCACCACAGGGCACAACTCGCTCTCCCAAGGCCTCGACATCGTGATCGAGGGCACGGCGGAGCGGGTGACGGATCCGGCGCGGCAGGACGAGGTCATCGCCGCGTTCGAGGCGCAGTACGGAGACCACATCACCTCGCCGGAGGGGACCTTCTACGGCTTCGGCGACAGCATCCGCAAGGGCAACGACCTGCTGTTTGCGGTGGCACCCGGCACGGCGTACGGCTTCGGGCACGACAGCCAGGTGTTCAGCCACACCCGCTACACCTTCTAGCGGGCGGAGTTCCAGGACCAGGGCAACTCGATCGCGGCTCTCGCACGCACCGACGGGGTAGGCCGGGCCGGCATCCGGCCTGACGTGCCTCGACGCACTTCATGCGACTGACCGTCACACGATTTCCGGTCTGCCAGGCCGGGCGCCGAACCCGGCTCAGCCGCAGTTGCCCCAGGACTTCCAGCGCGATTTGCCGACGGCGGCATCGCGTCCGTCATCCCGAATCGTCCCCATGTAGCTGACGCACCGGCCCTTGCCGTAGGTCTTCACTGGTCCCAGGTAGTGCTTGACGCTCCGACCCTCATTCTCGCCGCTCGCGCGTGAGTTGGCCCCCTGCGTCTGCGTCGTGATCGTGGCCATGGTGAAGGTGGGGATGCCGACATTCGAGGTCTTGATCGTGGTGACGCAGTTGTAGCCGGTCCTGCGGTTGTACAGCAGATAGACGTAACCGAGGACACGTTTGGAGGGCGTCTTCACGGCCTGCTTGCTGTGGGCGACCCGAGCGAAGCCGGAACCGCACACCCGCTCCGGGGTGACGGCGGAGGCGGCCGCGTACGCAGGATTGACCATGACCCCTCCG
This sequence comes from Nonomuraea sp. NPDC049709, assembly GCF_040674815.1. Lineage (NCBI taxonomy): Bacteria > Bacillati > Actinomycetota > Actinomycetes > Streptosporangiales > Streptosporangiaceae > Nonomuraea > Nonomuraea sp. NPDC049709. The sequence continues at coordinate 172,963 of NZ_JBFANM010000013.1, read as the reverse complement.
ATCGACAGTGCCGCGGCAAGGAGCATCGTCGTCGTTGACTTGCGCATTCAGCCAGCCCTTCTCAACCGTCTCCCGCCATCCGGGACCAACAGTTGATCATCTTGCCGGATGATTCCACACCGAATGACCGAATGGTCGAATTAGTGCGTGCTTGTTGCCGCGGAGACCGACGCGTTCGTCTCGGTGGACGAACAGTCGCCCACCTGGGTGTCGGTAAGAACCCCCGCCGCAGGCCCAACCGGTTGATCTTGCTCGCGGCCGGCCCACCCGCGACTTGCCCCGACCCCGGCTCTTCGACGTCCGGCCGTCGGTCGAGGCCCTTTCGTCGAGGACGCCGTCCGTCGCCTCAGGCCTCGAACGCCCTCGCCGAGACTCCCTGCTCGCGCGAGCCTCCCCGGCCTGAACCCTGGTCTCTCTCCTGATCCTGCCCGCCGGCCACGCCCTCCAGCATGGCCAACCGCGTCACAAGCCACCGCTGTGCGGCTCGTCGATGGGGTCAGCGCCTTCTGAGCAGGGTCACAACCAGCAGCGCGATCACGGCCATGAGCACAGCGCTGACGCACGCCGCCACGTGGAACCCGTCGACGAACGCGGCGCGGGCGGTGCCGAGCAGCTCCACCGCGGGTTCCGTGGGCAGGCGCTGCGCCAGCGCCACCGCAGCGCTGAGGCTGTCGCGGGCGCCGTCGTCGGGAACGACTGCGGTGGACAGTTCTGCCCGGTAGGTCGCGGTGATCACACTGCCGAGCAGCGCGATGCCGAGTGCGCCGCCGAGCTGGGGCGCGGCCGAGGAGATGGCCGCAGCCGCTCCGGCTCGCTCTGCGGGCGCGGAGCCCACGACCATGTCCGTGGCCAGCGCCATCATCGGCCCCAGCCCGGCCGAGACCACGACGGCTCCCGTGATCAGTACGGACAGCCCGCCGGTCTGCGTGAGCACCACGTACCCCACGGCGGACACGCCCAGGCCGACCCCGATCACCAGCGGCGGGCGCACCAGGCGGGCCACCCGGGGAGCCAGCGTCGAGCCGACGATGACGCCCACCGCGGGCGGAGCCGTCCACAGGCCGGCCTCCAGCGGCGACATGCCGTGCACGAGCTGGAGGTATTGAGCGATCGCGTAGTTCGAGCCCCACAACACGAAGATGCCGAGCGCCAGGGTGGCCGCCGCGACGCTGAACGTCCGGTCGCCGAACAGCCTCAGGTCGACGAAGGGATCGGCCAGTCCGCGCTGCCTGCGTACGAACACCCAGGCCAACGCCGACCCCACCACGATCGCCGCGACGGACTGTGCAGTCAGGCCGTCGGCCGCGATCTGCTTGAGCCCGTAGACGACCGGCAGCACCGCCACCAACGACAGCAACGCACTGACCAGGTCGAGCCGCCCCGCGCCCACGTCGCGGTGCTCGGGCAGCAGCCACGGCCCCAGCGCCAGCAGCACGACCATCACCGGTACGGCCAGCAGGAACGCCGAGCCCCACCAGAAGCGGTCCAGCAGCCAGCCGCCCACCAGCGGCCCGATCGCCGTGCCGCCCGAGACGCTGGCGACGATAACCCCGATGGCCACCGTCCGCTGCCTGGCGTCGGTGAACATGGACGTGGCCAGCGAGAGCGTGGACGGCATCAGCGTCGCCCCCGCCATCCCCATCAACGCCCTGGCCACGATCAGGCTCCCCGCGTCGGGCGCGTATGCGGCCAGCACCGAGACCAGACCGTACGCCGCCGCTCCGATCAGCAGCAGCCGGCGGCGGCCGATCCGATCGCCCCAGGCCCCCATGGTGATGAGCGAACCGGACAGCAGGAAGGCGTAAATGTCGACGATCCACAGCAACTGGGTGCTGCTCGCCCCAAGATCCTTCCCGATGGCGGGGACCGCCAGGTTGGTGACCGTGAGTTCCAAGGACGCGAGCAGCGCGGGCAGCGCCAATACGGCCAAGCCGGTCCATTCACGTCTTCCGGCCTTGATCGTTGAAGTCGTCATGGATCAAAGATCCGACCTCAAGCAAACTTGAGGTCAAGCCCTTCTGCCGGACCACGTATTCCATCGCCCTAAGAGAACGGAGTCACCTTCGCACCGGGGTTCGGTGAACGGCGGGCCGTTCTCGCCGGGAGTGCGGCTCCGCGGCACAGAGGGAAGGGGAGAGCCGGGCAGAACTTTCCGATCACCCCTGGCGACCTCGATCGCGGCGAGCGGTTCAGTGGTCGTGCTGCTGCGCGGCGCAAGGGCGCGGCGTCCGGGCCCGGCCGGTAGGCGGCATGGAAGCGGGACGACGAGGCCCACCTCCGACGGCTCACCCCGCCTTGCCCGGAGCGCCATCGGTCCTACCGGGTGCCGGAAGCCGCCGCCTGAACCGTCGCCCTGGCCCAAGCCGTGGTTCCCGGCCGTGGTGCTTGCCCCAGAAGGCCGACCGTCTCGCCGAGCCGGCCGACGCCCCCCGGCGAGACGAGGGCCTCCTGGGCGGTCCGGAGGCTCCCGCCAGGGCGCAACAATGATCCACCGACTTTCGAGTGCGTGTTCAAAGTGAGCTGTATCAGGGGCGGCGAAGGCTCTCTCTGCACGCCCGGACAACCGCGTAGGCGGTTGCGGCGGCAGGGGGAGACGATGTTTTCAGCGGTCGAGTACGTCAAGCGTTACGAGGCGGCACCCGATAAGCAGACGGTCGAGCAGTTGCAGAAGCTCGTGGACGTTTCGGGGCTGGGGGCGGACGAGCAGTTCGTGGTGGCGCTGCTGAACGCCGTCTCGGCGTCCGACTTTCCGCTCGCGGCCGCGATGCGGGAGATCCGCAAGGCGCTGGCGGAGGCCGCGGAGATCCGGGAACTGGGAGACTGGTGGAAGGAGAAGCTCGACGCCTATGTCGCGAACATCGGCGAGGAGTCGTTCGAGATCGCGGCGTTCCTGCAGGGGTGCATGAGCGGCGGGCTCTCGCTCGATCACAAGGACGCGGTGGCGGGGCAGGCGCTGGTCCTGGCCACGCCGCTCGTCCTCGTCCGGCAGCCGGTCTTCGAGGAGCGGGCGAACGTGGCCGGCTTACTGGGCGACTACCGGTATCAGACGGACGTGATCGAGGTTGGTATGGGGCTGTTCGAGGTGGCCGCCGGACTGCGGACGGAGGCGGACTTCAAGGGCGCGTCCAAGCTGGGCATCCTGCAGTTCGCCTCGAGCGACCGGGTCGCCACGTACGACGGCGTGACGGTCGGCAACAGGTTCACCAACGCCTTGGACACCAGCAAGCGGCCCTGGTACAAGGGCGTGTGCGCGCCGATCGTCCCAGGCGCCCCGACGGCCGTGGCGCCCAACGACGCACCGCGATGGGGTCTTCCGAAGGTTTGGGCCAAGGGGCCGAAGCTGCGCGGCATCACCATCAGGGACACCTTCGTCACCCACGTCGTCGTGGAGGTCGCGCCGACCAAGTTCCACAAGTTCTTCACCTGCGAATGGGCCTTCACGGTCGACTACGACGCCGCGGACCCCGGCGCGGCCAGGGCGGGCTACCAGGTGACGGGTCAGCGGTTCGAGAGCGGTGAGATCGCGCTGACCGGCCAGGAGCCGCTGACGGGCGACTATCGGGATCAGGTCACCAAGTAGGGGACCGCGCAGGTCGCTCGTCCCTCGAATGCCATGGATTCGGCCCCGAACGATCAACGGCCATTCGGGGCCGAATCGGTTGGGCCGCTCAGCCGGTTACCACATCGCGCAGAAGCGCGAATCGCTCCCTGGCAGGTGGGACAGACCAGGGACTCTGCCCCCTGGGGAGTGCTCTTGCCCCGGTCACCGTCTGCACGGGCACCCACCCGGTGGACGCGTCTTCCAACCGCGCGGCAGTGACGCCGGGGGCAGGCGAGTCGCTCATGCGATCACTGTGCCCTCCAAGCGTAGGCAGGGGCCGTAAGTCGCTGCGTCGCAGGTGGCGAGGCCTATGGAGGCGTCGGGGCGGTGTTGGTCAGGGCCGTGTCCCCCACGTCGGCGCACCCTGCCCGCCTGCTCCGCTCCCACACGATGCGGCAGCCGGGATCGTGGCGTGGATCGGACGGTCAGGGGCGGCTACGGCGGGCTGCGACGAGGACCGGACCGCCCTGGACCGTGGGGAAACGCCGTACCTCTGCCAGCCCGGAGGCATCGAGCATCTCCGCAATGTGATCCGTGTTGTACGAGTTGCCTCCATTGCGTACGGCGGTCCAGCCGGCGACGGCTTGCCGCAAGGGGTCGGCAGCTGCGGGATTGGTGCCCACCACGATCCAGCCGCCTGGCCGGAGAGCCTCGACCAGGCGGGGCACGGCCACGTTCAGTGCCGCTTCCGACAGGAAGGGTGCGGGAAGCCAGGTGAGGTCATACGCTGCCTCCTCCGTCAACTCCGTGACATCCAGACAGAGCAGGGACACCCTGCCTGCAGCGTCCGGTTCGGCCCGAGCCAGTTCCCTGCGGCCCAGATCGAGCACTCGCTCCAGCATGTCGATGCCCACGACTTCGGCACGGGGGAATTCGCGGGCGACAGCGAGGGCCAGTGCCGCCACGCCAGTACCGACATCCAGGATGCGGCTGCCTTCGCGATCCAAGCATTCGGACAGCCCAGGCAATTGCGGAACGACCCTGGTAGCAAGCGCTCGGCCGGTCGCGGCGGACGCCCGTCCCTGGCTGAGCAGAACCTCATCGTCTTGCTGGGACCAGGCGCTGTCGGACGCGTCGTCTGCTGCGGCGGAGAGTGCCTGACGCAGCGAGCTCAGACGCGCTGCCATCGCGCTGCCGGCCGCCGCCCCATCGGCGTACACCAATGACGGGTGCGCAACCAGCCCAGTGTCGCCCCTACGGACCAGCCCGACCGCCTCGAGCACGGCAGTGCGCTGCGGATTGGCCATCAGCACCTCGCTGAGTGGTGCCGTGCCCGCATCGCGCAAGGTGGCGACCATGGCGGCCAGTGCCCACGACGCAGCGTCCAGCATGGCTGCTGGTTCGTGACCAAGGCTCAGATCGAAGACCGAGGCGGAAAATGAAGGTTGCGAGGACATGTGAACCTTTTCGATAGACAGCAAACTTGTCGTATTAAGGCGCCACAGGACGTCGGAACGGACACCCTACAACTCACGCGCGTGCACACTACCGGCACCCCCTGACCGCGCGCCCATCGCCAGCTTTGGGCTCCTGGTCTCTTCTCACAGGTCAGAGCGTGATGATCTTCTCAGGACCTGACCCTCGAGGCACCTGCGGTCGGGCCATCTCGCTGGCGGTCCGGATCTTCGCGTGACGGCGGTTGCGGGCCCGCCGCCGCGGCCGCGTGCGCCTCCGCCGCCCGGCCGGCGGGGAAAACCGCTTGAACCGGGACCCGGAACAGCCCCCGTACGGCGAGGTCCGCGGCGAGCGCGAGCCCGTGGCACCCGTCCGGCTGGCCGCCGTACCGGCCGAGCGAGAGGCGCACTCCGCGGTCGGGACCCGTGAAGTCCGAGAGCGTGACCACCGGCTCCGCTCCGCCGGCGAGGGCGATGAGGTCGTCGAGCGAGCCTGCCCCGGCGACGTCGAGCGCGTGGTCGATTCGTGGGATGCCGAGCGCGCGGACCCGTTCGGCCAGACCAGACCCGTAGGTGACCGGAGTCGCGCCGAGATCGGCGAGGAAGTCGTGGCTGCTGGGGCGGCCGGTCCCGAGCACGCGGGCCCCTCGCGCCACCGCCAGTTGCACGGCGATGCTTCCGACGCCGCCCGTCGCGCCGTCGATCAGCAGCGTCGTGTCCTTCGCCGCGGTCATGCCGAGCAGGTCCAGGGCCCGGGTCGCCGTCTCGATGCCCGTCGCCGCGGCGCCCGCTTCCTGCCAGGACAGGGCGGCCGGCTTCGCCGCCCAGAACGCCAGGACGGCGAACTGCGCGCTCGCCCCGCCCAGCCGGGCGGCATCGACCGCCCCGAACACCTCGTCACCGACCGAAGCCCTTGACGCCCGCACCGACCTCGTCGATCACTCCGGCCGTGTCCACCCCGGGGATGTGCGGCAGGGCGAGGCCGTCGCGCGAGGGTGAGTCACCGGCCCGCAACGCGAGGTCGACCGGCGACACTCCGGCAGCGCGGACCGCGATCCGTACCTCGCCCGGACCTGCGTGCGGCTCGGGCGCGATTCGGTGCCGAGCACCTCCAGAGGACCGAACCGGTCGAACTGTACCGCGCGCATGATCACCTCTCCGGCCCGGACCTTCCGGGCGTCGCCCCACGGTGAACATGGAGATGGAGCCGGTGTTCCGGACAGGCGCCGCTCGCCGTCGCGGGTCTGGGCGCCGGCCGCGACCGCGCCGCGGAGCAGTCACCGACGAGTGACGCAGGCAGCGACTTCCTCTACGTCACTCCGGCCTGACCATCGCGGTACGACGGTGTTCCCAGCCGGCCCGGGAACACCCGCCAACACCGGAGGATTGCTAACCCCCGGCGAGGAATCAGTGCTTGCCGCGGGCGTCGAAGCGGGGGTAGAAGTTCGCCTTGTCATCGACCTTGACCAGGGTCTCCACGACCTTGCCCTTGAGATCGACGACGCCGAAGCCGTCGCGGACGGGCAGGAGCAGGTGCTTCTCGTCGTACCAGCCGAATACGGGGAACCGGTGGGCCACCTTGATCCGGGTGACGGCCTTGCCGGTGGCGGTGTCCCACACGCAGGCCGACGACTCCAGGGAGTGGCACGCGGTGAGGAAGCGGCGGCCCGACGGGGAGAACGTGCCGAGCCCGTGGCTGGCGGGGCGGCCGCGTACCTTCCAGGTGCGCTTCACCGCGCCCTCGAGGTCGTACTGGCGGATGGAGGACTCGCCGTTCTTGCCCCAGCGCACCACGACCCCCTTGCTGTCGCGGGTCCACTGGAAGCCGCCGACCGTGATCAGGGCCTTTTCGATGCGGACGAAGCGTGGCTTGAGCGAGGGTACGTCGATGAGCACGATGCCCGCGGACCGGGGTTCGGATCCCGGCTCGAAGACGTTGACCAGCAGGGTCCGGCCGTCCGGCGACCAGGTGGGCCACATCGTGTTCAGGTATTGGCCCTCCCGCGTCGGGTCGGCTTCGACGGGCAACACGACATCTGTCGCCTTACCGGTCCTGCGGTCGACGAAACGCACCGTGGGCGGCCCTTGGCGGCGATCCCGCAGGAGAACGGCTTGCCGGCGCTCGTCGGGCGAAACGGTGGCCTGGCCGTCGATCTCGACGAACGCGCGCCTGGCCGGATCCCAGGCCCGCTGGCCCGAGCCGGGGTCACGCTCCGCGAAGTAGGAATAGAAGCTCAGCTGGACGGGGCGGCCGCTCATCTTGGCCACGATCTTGGCCGTCGTACCGGGCAGCTTGCCTACCGGTGGTTGCACGGGTGTTGCGGCGAGCATGGCTGTCAGGGCCAGTGCCGTTCCTAGGTGCAGCATCGCAGTCAACTCCTCGTCTTCTGGCGCGTCAGCGGATCTTACAAGATCACCCGTTGCGGTGCGTGTCGTTCGCTCCCGGTGCACACCTGTTCGTCGTCCCGTGCCGGCCGGCCATCGATCATGGTTCTCCTGAGCCCAGCTCGTCCAGCCTCCGTACGTGGTGGTCTTCCACACCTTGTACTTGTCGTACCGCTGCCGCCAGGCCCCGCCATGGGACGTTCGGCAAGGGGCCCGGCGGCGGTCGGTACATGCCTGTTGTCAGGCGTTGCCAACGAAGACCGGGGGCGTCCGGTCCTTCCATGGCATGGCCTGTTCCAGGTAGGCGGCGATCTGGAACAGCAGGTCCTCACGGCCGTGGGCGGCGATGAGCTGCACGCCGATCGGCAGCCCTTCGTCGCTGTGACCGAGCGGCAGACTGATCGCCGGGTGGCCGGTGATGTTGAACAGCCCGGTGAACGGCCCATAGTCGGTCAGCGCCGCCCACCAGGTGCTCATGGTGTGGCCGGGGTCGTCGTAGCGCAGGGTGCCGTGCGGCGCCGGCAGGCGGCCCATCGTCGGCGTGATGAGCAGGTCGTACTCGGTGAGGAACGCGCTCACCGATCGGGTCACCCGGTTCTGCGCGTTGAGCGCGGCCAGCATGTCCAGTGCGCTGCACTCCCTGGCGAGCTGGAGGAACTGCCGGGAGACGGCCTCCATCATGGCCGGGTCGGGCTGCCGGGGGGCCAGCAGGAGCAGGGATGCCAAGGCGACCCCCTCGGCCATCCCGGCCAGCAAGACGGCCTCCCCATCGACGTGCGGGCCGGACTCGGAGACGCTGTGCCCCGCCTGCTCCAGCACCTGGCCGGTCAGGATCGCCGCGGCGGCGACCTGGCCGTCGACCGGCGTGCCCGACCAGGGCTGGGTGGTCACCGCCACCCGCAGCCGGCCCGGGTCGGCGCCGATCTCGTCCGCGTACGGGCGGCGTGGGGGCGGCGCGGTGTACTTGTCGCCGATTCCCGGTCCCTGCACGGCGTCCAGCAGGCTGGCGGCGTCGCGGACGGTGCGCGTCAGCACGAACTCGTACGCCATGCCGAGCAGCGCCTCCCCCGCGTCGGGCCCGCACGTGACCCGGCCCCGGGTCGGCTTGAGCCCGACCAACCCGCAGCAGGAGGCCGGAATCCGGATGGAGCCCTGCCCATCGCTGCCATGGGCGACGGGCACGGCACCGGCGGCGACCAGCGCGGCGGCGCCGCCGCTCGACCCGCCCACGCCCCGGTCCAGGGCCCACGGGTTGCGGGTCGGCCCGTATCTGACCGATTCGGTGGAGAAGCTGGCGCACAGCTCCGGCACGGTGGTCAGGCCCAAGGTGACCAGTCCGGCGGCACGGAATCGGGCCATGAGATCGGTGTCGTGCTGGGCGACGACGCCCGGCAGAGCGCGGCTGCCGAGGGTGAACGGCACTCCCTCGGCCACCGGCCCGTGGTCCTTGATGAGGAACGGGACCCCGGCGAACGGCCCGTCCGCCGCGTGGTCGAGCGCGGGCGCGAACACCGGCAGCGCCAGGCCGTTCACCTGCGCGTTCGCCACGGCCAGAGCCTGCCGGGCAACGGTCTCGACCTCGTCGGCGGTGACCTCGCCGGCCCTGATCAGATTCCGGATTCCGACGGCGTCGTACCTCGCGTACTCGTGGAGTTTCATAAAAAATCCATTTCTCGGCGTCCTCGACGCCTGTACCTCGATCACAGCTGGAATGGGCGGACAGCGCGCAGCAAGCCACCAGGCAGGGGGCGCCGCCGATAGCGAGCAGCCTGAACGGGGTGATGGTCGCGACACCGGGCCGGCGGCTCCGGGGACCATCACAGTCAGTGATCGGGGTACGTCTACGCTCGGTACATCACCGCCCATGCTGGTGCAGCCGCCCCGGACCGTCCACTGGTTTTCTCGGGCCGGCAGGCAATGGAAGTCCTCGGCGAGCGCATCGACGATGTGGCTGGCGTGGGCGTCCCCGGCGTGGGCGGCGGCCTCGCACCCTCCGAACCTCATGGGGGTTGCCCGGCGTGACCTGCCTGAACGGTTCGTCCGTGGATCACGCTCATCCACGAAATGTGAAAGCTGCCGGCAGGTCGCGGCCAGGTTCAGCGATCGGTGCCCAGGTCGGCCAGGTCGGCGATGCGGCGCAACTCGGCGAGGTGACCGGCCAGGGCCTTCCTGCCTCGTCCGGTGAGGCTGAGCCAGGTGCTCCGGGGTGCTTTGCCGGAGGTTTTCTGGGCGGCGACGTAACCGGCCGTCTGCAGGACTTTGAGATGCTTGCTCAGCACCGAGTCGCTGATATCGAGGGTGTCGCGGATCGTCGCGAACTCGGCGGATTCTACGGCGGCGAGCATCGCGCAGATCTGGAGCCGGTTGGGGGCGTGGATGATCTCGTCAAACAGCGGTGTGGTCATGGCCCGCTCGCAGGTCCCGCCGTACCGCTTCGTCGACGCGATGGCCCATGACGACGGTGAGGACGCCGACCAGCACGCCGGCCGCCGCGAGAGCGCCGACGACACCGAAGCCCCACTCCAGCACCGCCGCCGCGAGGACCAGGGTGAGGTCGGCCAGCGTGTAGATCGTGCTCACCCGGCGGGCTCCGGGGGTGGCGCTGTAGCGGTCGAGCGCGACCCCGGTCGAGCGCTTGAGCACCCAGCTGAGCAGGAAGATCGCAAGCATCGCGCCGGGCACGCCGTAGGAGGCGAAGCGCAGGCTCATGGAGGCCAGGGCGAAGGCGAGCGAGAGGCCGAGGCCGACGTGGTACCACCAGGGGCTGGTGATGCTGTCGGCCACCCGGGCACGCGTCGAGGAGACCGCTGCCAGGGCCGCCCGCGCAGAGGCTCCATCACGGAGGCCCGGGGACTCAGAGCTGCTTTCCATGATGGAAAGCCTAGCTCGTACTTTCCATGATGGAAAGTACGAGCCGTCCGGCGGGAACGGGCTCGTGTGTCGTGCCGCGATGTGTGCGCTGCGCGGTGTCACGAGTAAATGGGCCCGGTCACTGATCTTGTGACGTGGGACATCAACGCCGGTGTCCAACCTGACGGATCGGCGTGATCATGCGGATTCGGCCGAGCAGCCGCGACAGGAACGGCACGCGGCCCGGTTGTCAGCGGCCGTACGCCTCCAGCAGCCGCAGCCACACCTCGCTGACCGTGGGGAACGACGGAACCGCGTGCCACAGCCGGTCCAGCGGAATCTCGCCGACGACCGCGATCGTCGCGGCGTGCAGCAGTTCTGCGACGTCCGGGCCGGCGAGCGTGAAGCCGACGAGCACTTTCCGGTCCTCGTCGACGACCATGCGGGCGTGCCCCCGGTAGCCGTCGGCGTGCAGGGCGGATCCGGCGACGGCGCCCAGGTCGTGGTCGACGACGCGGATCCGAACCCCGGCGGTCCCGCCTGCTGACCGGGCACCAGGACGGGACGGCCTGCCAGGCCGCCGCCACACTCGTGCCGGTGGCGCTGCCGGACCTCCTCGCCAGACCGAACGTTCTATCTCGGCACAGCATGGCGACCTGCGGTGCACCCTGTCAAGACCGAACGTTCTATCAGCTACGATGGCCGTATGCCCAGCCAAACCGAAGGCCGGCCGTCCGAAGCGCGGTCCCGGCTGCTCAACACGGCCACCCGGCTCTTCTACGCGGAGGGCATCCACGCCGTCGGCATCGATCGCATCGTCGCCGAAGCAAAGGTGACGCGGGCCACCCTCTACCGGCACTTCCCCGGCAAGGAAGACCTTGTCCTCGCCTACCTGAACGAGGTCGACCGGGCCATGCGGGGGCAGGCGGACGAGGCCGTCGCCGCCGGACTACCGGCCGCCGACACCATCCAGGCCCTCAGCAGGTCCATCGCCCAGGGCATCCAGTCCCCCGGCTTCCGGGGATGCGCCTTCCTCAACGCCGCCGCCGAGTATCCCGACCCCGAGTCTCCGGTGCACAGGACCGTGCTCGCCCACCGCCAATGGTTCCTGGACACCGTCACCGAACTGCTGGCCAAGATCCAGGAGACCGGCGCCGAGCCCGCCGCCCGCCACTTCGTGATGATGCGCGACGGCGCCATGGCCGCCGGCTGCCTGTTCGACCCGGCGCTGATCTGCGAGACCTTCCTGCGCGGAGTCGAGAGGCTCCTGCAGGTATATGCCGTCACCGACTACAGCGCACCGGCGGGCGCCTGAAGGCGACGGCGAGCCGCGTGAGATCCTCTCCCGTGACAGCCCAGCCGGTGGCGAGCACCCCGCCGACGGGAGAGACGATCGGTGCCGTCGCCGTGCTGTACACGGTCCAGCGAACGTAGGTCTCGTACCGGCGGGTGCTGGTCAGCGCGCGGAATCCGTCCAGCTTGGGCTCGAACGCCCATGTGCCCGGCCGCCCCGGAGGGAAGCTGTCCACACTCGCCGCCAGCATGGGCTCGATCGGGGTCCGCAGCCGGGTTCGGGCGTGTTTACGCTGGTCGGAAGGCATGGCCATGGGCCGGTTTCTATCGGCCAGCCGAGCAGGACAAAACCCCTATTGAGTACAGAAATCCCCAAGGATGCTGTCCTGGAGCGGCAACGCCTGAAGGGACCGACCCAGCCGAGCCCCGGCAACTCCGCCGGGTGCGCCCTCCGCGACCAGCCCTCCATCGCCGTCGTCGGCGCCTCCCTCACCGGCCGCGCGTGGCACCTCGTCCACACCGCGCCGACCCGGTGAGCGCCGACCTGGTGGTCTTGGCCGACGGCCGCCGCTCGACCGGTCGCCACCTGCTCGACCCCGGCCGCGAGCTGCGCCACGGCGGCTACGTGGCCTGGCGCGGCCGATCCCTGATCGTGCCGCCGGGACCTGCGCGGTCACACCCGGCTTCGAGTCACCCGGGTCAGGCTGCCACCGGCGCGTCCCGAATGCTTGTCCCAGATCTGTGTGAGAGCGCCGCCGCCTTCCGAAGATGCGACGATAAGCTCGCTGATCGCCGCCACCGCTCCAAGGGCCGCTCCGACGGGCGAAACGCGGGTCGGCCGCGCCGCGGCGGGAGATTTCTCCGGGGCCGTGTCGATCCGCGGGCCGCTCGTTCGACATGTGGGTGCGAGGGCCGAGAGGCGGCCCCGCCGGACGAGGAGGACACGATGCCGAAATACCTGCTGATCATGCGGGGCACCGACGAGTCGAACGCGGCCATGATGGCCGACATCGACGAGATGATGGCCACGACCCGCCAGCTCATCGAGGACATGGTCAAGGCCGGCGTTCTCCTCGCGGCGGAAGGGCTGGACGATCCGGGCCAGGGCGTCGTGGTCGACTTCAGCGGCGAGACCCCGGTGGTCACGGACGGGCCGTACGGCGAGACCAAGGAACTGTTCGGGGGCTTCTTCCTGCTCGAGGTCGCCTCGAAGCAGGAGGCGGTGGAGTGGGCCAAGCGGGTCCCTGCGGCCTCCGGGGCCAAGATCGAGGTCCGGCGGGTGCCCGGGAGCGACGAGGTCCCGCAGGTCGACAAGTGATCGTCAAGGGCTGGGCCGGGCGCGAAAGCGACGGCCGGATCTGATGGGTACGGCCGATGTCGAGGCCGTCTGGCGGATCGAGTCGGCGCGGATCGTCGCCGCGCTGACCCGGTTCACCGGCGATTTCGGGCTGGCCGAGGACGCGGCCCAGGAGGCGGTGGCCGAGGCGCTGGTGTCGTGGCCGCTCGCCTCTCCGGCGAATCCGGCCGGCTGGCTGATGGCCACGGCCCGGCGGCGGGCGATCGACGCGATCCGCCGCCGGACCGCCCTCCAGGACCGATACGCCCTGCTGGCGGTCGACTCGACGGTCGACTCAGCGGTCGACTCGGGGGTCGACGAGGAGATCGATCCCGACAAGATCGACGACGACGTGCTGGCGCTGATGTTCATCAGCTGCCACCCGGTGCTCTCCCCCGAGGCCCGGGTGGCGCTGACCCTGCGCGTGGTCGGCGGCCTGTCCAGCGAGGAGATCGCCCGCGCGTTCCTCGTGCCCGTGCCGACCGTGCAGGCCCGCATCACCCGGGGCAAGAAGACGATCGCGGCGGCCGGGGTGCCGTTCGAGCTGCCGCCGGCCGCCGAGCGCCGGGAGCGGCTGGGCGGCGTGCTCAGCGTCCTCTACGTGATCTTCACCGAGGGGTCGACGGCCACGTCGGGCGACCGGCTGCTGCGCCCCGACGTCGCGTACGAGGCGATCCGGCTGGCCCGCACCCTGGCCGCGCTGCAGCCGGACGAGCCGGAGGTGCACGGCCTGCTCGCGTTGTGCGAGCTGACGGCCGCGCGTTTCCCGGCACGGACCGGCCCGGACGGTTCGCCGGTCCTGCTCGACGAGCAGGACCGGCGGCGGTGGGACTTCTCGGCGATCCACCGTGGGCTGGCCGCGCTGGCCAAGGCGTCGACCCGCGGCCTCGGCCCCTACGGCCTGCAGGCCGCGATCGCCGCCACCCACGCGTCGGCGCCCTCGGTCGAGGCGACCGACTGGGACCGGATCGTGCTGCTCTACGAGGCGCTCGGCCGGGTCGCACCCTCGCCGGTGGTCGAGCTCAACCGGGCCGTCGCCGTGGCCATGGCCTCGGGCCCGGTGCAGGCCCTGGCCATCGTGGACGAGCTGATCGCCACGGACCGGCTCCCCGGGTCGCATCTGGTTCCGACCGTACGCGGTGAGCTGCTGGCCCGGCTCGGACGGCGACCGGAAGCGCGTGCCGAGCTGGAGCTGGCGGCCCGGCTGTGCGCCAACCAGCGCGAACGCTCAGTGCTGCTGCGCAAGGCGGCCGCGCTGGGCTGACTTCTCCAGTCGGTGTCCTGGATGGTGGCGGAGCAGGGCGCCCGCGAGGTGGCCTGGCGCCGCGCAGCCGGGCCGGGCGCCGCGCTGGCGACCTTCGGGGAGGCACTGCCCGACCCGCTCGCTTCGCCGCGCTGGTCCTCGACGTCACCGACGGTTCGAGGCCCTGGGTTTCGGCCCTGCCGGGCGATGGCGTGTGACGCCCCCGGAAACCCGTACGCCTCACCCGCGGCCGCCGCCCTCAGCGTTCCAGGGATCGTCCGGCGGGCGTCGGCGAGCCTGGCCGCCCTTCACGCGCGAGCCGGGCGTCCAGCGTTCTCACGCCACTCTCGTGCGAGATCCCGCGGAACAGTTCGCGGGCCTCTTCCCAGACGGCCCTGGCCGTGCGGTGGTCGCCGGCGGCGGCGTGGGCGTCGCCGAGGGTGCGGAGCGTCCGCGCCAGATAGGGGTTCGAGCCGCGGGTTCGCCACATCCGCACCGAACGTTCGAGGGTGGCGATGGCGGACGGCAGGTCTCCTTCGGCCAGGTCCAACTCCCCGAGAACGCTGAGCGAGTCGGCGAGATAATGGCCGAAGTTGCCGTCCTCGCTGTGGGCCAGCGTCAGTTCGGCGGTCGCCCTGGCCCGCTTGTCGCCGGCCTTGGCGAACAGCTTCGAGAGGTAGAGCAGCGAGAACGTCTCCAGATAGCGGTAGTTCAACCGCCGTGCCATTCCCAGGGACCTCTCCAGCAGTTCCTGTCCGCCCGCGATGTCACCGCAGAACGATTTCGCCGCGCCGAGGAACTGGGTGACCGTCGTGGTGTAGTGAGCGTTGCCGAGCGCCTCGGCGATTTTCACCGCCTGCTCCAGCACGGTGTGCGCCGCTTGCGGGTCGTCCTCGCCGTGGATGATCGCCAGTACGTGATAGGCCCGTGCCTGGCCGCCGAGGTAGTCCACGTCGGCGGCCGTCCGCAGAGCGCGCTCCGCCAGGGCGAGCGCTTGTGCACCGCCGTTCCCGTCGGCCGTCAGGCTCCAGGCCAGGGTGGCCAGGCTGTCGGCCATCCCGACCGGATCGTTCAGCATGGTGAACAGGTCGAGGAGCTGCGAAGCGCCGGCCCGCATCCGTGTCATCGCCGGTCCGGGGCCCGGCGGCGAGTTCCAGGTGGTGACCTCCAGGAGGCCGCGCATCAGCACGGCCTCGCCGCGCTTGTCACCGGTCTCACGGCACAGCGCGAGCGCCTGTTCGTGCATGCGCTGCCAGCCGTCGTACAGGCCGCGCACGTTGAGGTACGTCTCGGTGGACCCCGCGAGGTCCCATGCGAGTTGGGTCAGGCGCGCCTCGCACGCTTGGGCGACCCCCGCCATCAGCGCGGCGTGCTCCGCGCCGAACCAGGCCATCGGGTCGGCCAGCAGCGGGCCGGAGACCGCCGCGGGCAGCCGCCAGCGCGGCGCGCGGCTGTGCATGAGTGCGTAGCAGGGGCCCGGGACGTGCTCCGCCGCCACCTCCGCCAGCGCCAGCCAGGCACCCAGGGCCCGCTGGAGCGCGGCCTCGCGCTCGGATTCGGAATCCTCGCGCTGCGCCCGCTCACGCGCGTACAACCGGATCAGGTCGTGGAACCGATACCTGAGCCTGCCCGTCTCGTCCGTCCCGGTGAGGTTCAGCAGATGAGCGTCGACCAGGGTTTCGATCTCACGTTCCGCCTGCCGCACCGGCACGTCCAGGAGGGCCGCCACCGCCCAGGAGGCGAAATCGGGCGCGTCGAGCAGCCCGGCCAGCCGGAAGGCCCGCCGCGTGCTTGCGGGCAGCATCCGGTAGCTCATCTCGAATCCCGCGCGGATGTCGAGGTCGCCCGCCACCAGTTCGTCCAGCCGGTGCCGCTCCTCCCCGAGGACGCCGGCGAGGTGGGACAGACTCCATTGCCTTCTGCCGAGGAGCCTGGCCGCGGAGATGCGGACCGCCAGCGGGACCCGGCCGCACAGCCGGGTGATCTCCAGTGCCGCGTTCGGGTCGTCCTGGACGCGTTCGTCGCCGACGATCCTTCTCAGCAGGTCCATGGCCTGGCCCGACGGCAGGACGTCGAGTTCCAGCAGGCTCGCGCCCTCGAGACCGACCAGCCGGACACGTCCGGTGAGGAGCACGGCCGTGCCTGAAGCCCCGGGCAGGAGCGGCCGCACCTGCTTCTCCCCGGCGACATCGTCGAGCAAGATGAGCATTCTGCGTCCGGCCAGACAGCTCCGGTAAAGCGCCACGCGTTCTTCCAGGGATTCGGGTATGCCGGTGGGGCTGACGCCCAGTGCGAACAGGAACCGGCTGAGCACGTCCTCTGGGCGGGCAGGGTCTGCGGAGGCGCCGCGCAGGTCCGCATAGAGCTGGCCGTCGGGAAAGCTTCCCGCGACCCGGTGCGCGACGTGCACCGCGAGCGTGGTCTTGCCCAGGCCCCCCAGACCCGCGATGCTGGCCAAGGCGACGGTGCCCGGCCGCGGCTTGGTGAGGAGGTCCGCGAGGTTCACCACCTCGTCGTCCCTGCCCGTGAAGTCCGCGATGTCCGGCGGCAACTCGGCGGGAGTGGGAGCCGCTTGAGGTTCAGGCATCGGGGCCGAGGCATGGACGGGACGGCCGGCGGACAGGGCCCGCCTGTGCGCGTGCCGGACTTTCTCGTTCGGCTCGGCGCCCAGTTCATCCGGCAGGTGCGTGGCACGTTCACGGCAGGCCCGTGAGACCTCCGCAGGGGAACCCGTGATCGTCGCCGTGACGCGAGGAACGAGGTCGAGTGAGGGGTCCTGCGTGAGGATTCGCTGATGCATGTCGTGCAGCTCTCCGGCCGGGTCCAGACCGGTCTCCTCGATCAGGGTCGTGCGGGCACGTGCGTATTCGGCGAGCGCGTCCGCCCGCCGGCCACAGCGGTACAGCGCCAGCATCAGCTGCGCGCGCAGCCGCTCCCGTAGCGGGTACTCGATGGTGAGCGCGGTCAGCTCGCCCAACAGCCCGGCATGGCGTCCCAGCCTCAGGTCCGCGGCGATCCGCGACTGCAGGACCGACAGGCGGATCTCGTCCAGCCGCGAGGCCTCCGCGGCCAGCATCGGGACATCGGTCATGCCGGCGAACGCGGGCCCGCGCCAGAGGCTCAGCGCCTCGTGCAGGCGGTGGGTCGCCTCCTCCGGTTCACCGGCGGCCTCCACCGCCTGCCCTGAGCCGGCCAGGGTCTCAAACCTCGCCGCATCCAGCTCGTCCCCATCCACCGGGATCAAATAGCCGGTGCCCTGCCGCACCACGAGAGCCGGGTCGCCCAGGTGCCGCCGGAGCCGGTGGGCGTAGGTCTGCACGTTCTTGGTGGCGCTCTTCGGAGGGGTGTTCCCCCATAGCGCCACGACGAGTTGATCTTCCGAAACCGGGCAACCCGCCTGGCACAGCAGAACCGCCAACAGCACCCGCGCCTTGGGCGTGCCCAGATCGACCTGCTCACCCTCGCGCCATGCCGTCAGCGGACCTAGTATCCCAAACTCCATAGTGCTCCCTTGGCTGGACGCACTGTAAACCCGGAGGGCTTGTTTCGTCGGTCCACTCGGTGAAGAAACCCTTGCGAATCTTTCTCGCCCAGCCCTCGGTCCCTGACGGCATGGGTGCCGAACGCGCCTGGGCTCAAACCGGGGAGCGGCCATGGCGTCGTTCGCCCTCCATCACCCGCTCCGCCGCGGGCCCCTTGGACGTGGACCAAGGTCACCCGGCTCCTTGTGCCGGCCCGCATCGCGCCGGCCGCGGACACCGCCACACGTCCGTGCTGCCGGAGCCGTACCACGAGGACCGGCGCGACTGTCTCCGCCCCGCGGATGAGGCTCGCCGAGGATGCCTCCAAGGTGCGCAGCGACATCAGGTGAGGGACGCTGCACCCGTTCAGCCACGCGAAGCCGGGTGACCAGGCGTATTCCCCTCGTATTCCACGGCGCTGCCGACGCGTGCAACGATCACTCCACTGAATTTCGGCCCGGGGGATCGCTCGCGTCAGAGGGATTCGAGCATGACGAAGCCTCATTGGAGTTCCTCCGCCTTGGCGACCGCCCCGGTGAGCACCTCGGCCGCCCGCCCCGACCTGTGCGTACACGTCAAGGGCCGAGCCGGTCTGGGTCTGGCCCCGATTGTGGCGGTCGTGTTTCCGCATCTTCCACGGGACAAAAGTTCAGGAATGTGCTCGCCGGAATTACATTGATTCTTCGCCGGCCATACTCCTGAAGCGTTTCCGGTTCGTGATCTGGATCCAGGATGATCGCGCCCCATGAAGCAAGCGATCATGGGCGTCACCGCCGGCGCCGCCCTCCTCTTGACCGCCACGCCCGCCGTGGCCGCCCCCAAGGACCCGCTCGCGGCGCTGCGGGCGCAGCTCGTGGCGGGCAAGGGCGTGTCGTTCTCGTTCCGCATGCACGGACAGTCCACGCCCCTCACGCAGACCGGCCGCCTGCAGTTCGGCAAGAAGGGCATCGCGGCCTCCGACATCACCGGCAAGCTCGCCACCGGTGACGACGAGAAGCCGGCCGACGACTTCGGCGGCGGCGAGGACCCGAGCGCCCTGGCCACCGCCATGGGGAAGCCGGAGCGCACGATCCGCATCGGCCGGACGTCCTACGTCAGTGGCGGCCCGATGAGCGCAGGCCTGCCCGAGGGCAAGACGTGGTACAAGCAGTCGCCGGGTTGGACGAGCGGCATGACCGCCCTCTTCGGCGGCTTCGTGAACGCGGCCGACCCGAGCACGTTGAAGGCGCTGCTGGCACGCTCCAAGAGGAGCGGGTCCACGTACAAGGGGTCGATGATGGTCAAGGACCTGCTGAAGGCCTCGGACTGGTCCCGCGCCACCATGTGGTGGAAGCTCGACTCCGGCGTGAAGGTGAACTGGACGCTCGCCGTCGGCTCCTCGGGCCTGCCGGTCAAGCTGACCACGCGGCTGGAGAACAAGAAGACCGGCGTGAGCAAGACCGCGATGGAGATGCGCTACACCAAGTGGGGCGCCAAGGTCTCGATCAAGGCCCCGGCCGCGAGCACGGTGACCACCAAGCTCGACTCGGAGAAGGCCACGCTCCAGCTCCCCCCGGCGCCCAAGCGCTGATCACGGCCTGACGTCGGGCCAGACCAGCCGGTGGTCGGAGCTCGGGAACGGGAAGACGCCGGCCACGCGGGACAGCGGATCGCTCGGCACCGGCCAGAAGCCGCCGCCCGCCACCGCCTGGCCGGTAGGACATGGTCGGCGCGCAGGTTGCGGGCTGCGCAACGCATGGGGGCCGGGCTGACCGAGCCCGGCCGGTTGACGCCCGCAACTGTTGGTTGTCCAATCCTGGTGGGAAGAGCCGCCGCTGTTCGTGATGGCCGGGGCGATCAGCACATTCCTTCCGCTTGCCGGTCATGACGCTTCCTTTCCTCCAGGCGTTTCTTCGAGCGCCTCGGTCTATTCAGGGAATACGGCTGGTAGACGGGCGCTGGATCAACGAGTGGAACCGGCTTGGCTCCCGGTTGGCGTCCCGTGCGGGATCAAGGATCGCGGCGGGTTCCCTCTCGGCGGCGCCTGCCCCGCCCGGCCTGGTCCTTTCCGGGATCGGGATGAGCAGGGGCCTGGCCGACGAGGCCGTTGAGGTGGGCGTAGGCGACCGCGTGCACCCGGTCCCGCAGGTTCAGCTTGGTCAGGATGCGCGACACGTGCGTCTTGACGGTCTCGTCGCCGATCCCGAGACGGCCGGCGATCTCGGCGTTGCTGTACGCCCCGGCGAGCAGCAGCAGTACCTCGCGTTCCCGCGTGGTGAGGAGGTCCAGGTCGGCCGAAGGGGGAGACGGGGCGATGCCGTCGGCGAGACGGGCGCTGAGGCGGCGGGTCACCGAGGGGTCGATGAGGGCGTCGCCGCGGGCGGCCACCCGGACGGCCGCGATCAGTTCCTCCGGCGGGAGGCTCTTCAGCAGGAATCCGCTGGCTCCTGCCCGAAGGGCGCGGTGGACGTACGTGTCGTGGTCGTAGGTGGTCAGCAGGATGACCTTGGTGGCGTTGGCCGGGTCTGCGAGGATCTCCTCCGTGGCGCGCAGGCCGTCGAGCCGGGGCATGCGGATGTCGATGATCGCGACGTCGGGACGCAGCCGGAGCACCTCGCTCACGGCGGCCCGGCCATCCGACGCCTCGCCCACGCAGGCGAGGTCGGGCTGGGTGCCCAGGACGGCGCGCAGACCGGAGCGGAACATGGCATGGTCGTCGGCGATCAGGACGCGCAAGGTCATGAGGGGCTCAGGGGGAACGTCGCGGTGGTGGTCCAGGTCCTGCCGTCGGGTGCGGGTCCGTAGCTGGTGTGGCCCGAGAACACGGCGGTACGGCTGCGGATCCCCTGCAGCCCCCGGTGCGGCGAGTCCGGCCGGGCATGTGCCCGCGTGCCGAGGAGGTTGGAGGCGGTCACGGTGAGGCTGGAGGGGTCGTGGCGCAGCTCGACCTCCGCGACACCGCCGGCGCCGTGCCGCAGGGCGTTGGTGAGCATCTCCTGCACCACCCGGTACACGGCGATGTCCAGCGACTCCGGCAGCGGGGACGGGACGCCGTGGACGGTCACCCGCGCCCGCAGGCCGACGGCGCGGAGGGTGTCGAGGAGTTCGGGGAGGTTGTCCAGCCCGGGCTGGCTGTCCTCCCCCGACGGGTGGCCGTGCAGGACGTCCAGCAGCCGCCGTAGGTCGAGCATCGCCGCCCGGCTGGACGTCTCCACGGCGGTCAGCGAGTCCGCCAGGTCGGGAGCGCCCGGCGCCGCCGCGGCCCGCAACCGGGCCACCCCGGCGTGGACGCCGATGGCGCTCACGTGGTGGGAGATCACGTCGTGCAGGTCGCGGGCGATGCCGGCGCGCTCCTCCGCGATGGCCGCCGCCAGGGCCTGCCGCGCCTCCGCCTTCTCCCGCTCGGAGCGTTGTTCCAGCTCGGCGATGTACGCGCGTCGGGCGGTGGTGTACCGGCCGACGAGCCAGGGCAGCAGCGCGCTGGCCATGGGGGCGAGCAGGAGGAGCTCCTGTGCGAAGTTCGCCCCGCCGAGGATCGGTCTCGCGAGGGTCCCCGCGGTCAGGAAGAGCAGGGACACCACCGCCGGCCACCGGTCCAGCCAGGCACCAGCCCGGTAGGCGGAGATGAGCATGCCCGCGCTGTTCAGCGAGGGCATCAGCGCGGTTTCGGGGCGCAACAACGTGCCCGCTACCTGGACCGTCGCCTGAGCGACGGCCACCACTCCCGACAGCCGCGGCGCGCTGGCCAGGCCGGCGTCCACCACGACGATCGCCGCCAGCATGGCCCAGCGCCATCCCGCCGGAAACGCGGGGGAACCGGTGGAGTGGGCGAAGGTGAGGGCGTCGACCACCAAGGTGACCGCGGCGATCACGATCGCCTGACGGGTCAGAGGCCCATTGACGTCGCGGATGCGGACGGACCCGGCACCAGGCCCGTCACGTCCCTCCCTGTCGGGCACCGGCACCCCTTCCTCGTTCACGAGCTCCCATGATGCCTGGTCGGCGGCGGTGGCCGAGTCCCCCGCCCGGGGGACCCGCATCCCCTGGCGCCGTGACGACAGCGGCGGGCGGCCTCCCTAGGCTGCCCGCACGATGAACGACTCCGCCGCTCGTGCGAGGGAGTGCGACAGGTTCCCGCGCACGGCTCCTTGTCTCCCACCTGTCCAGGTTGTCCGGCCCGGGAAGCCCGGTCGGCCGCTCCGGCGCCGCCTCGGTGCCGCGCTCGCCGTCGTGCTGACCACCGCGGCCCTGACGCTCGCCATGAGCCCACAGGCCGGGGCGGACTCAACCGGCGGCGACGTGCAGGTCGCCCAGACGCTCGGCGACCGGGAGCTGACCGTCATCCTGCGCCGGGTCACCGGGGTGCCCGGACCGCTGCACGTGGATGTGTTCACCCACGCGGGCACGCCCGCCGGCGCCCTCGACCTGGCGGCGGTACCCACCGGGGTCTCCTCCTCCGCGTCGGCGGCCTCGGCGTCCGGCACGGTCGTCCACACCGCCGTGGTCACGCTGGGGAGCCGGCCGGGGACCTACTCCGCGGTGCTGGACGTCACCCAGGCCGGCCCGTGGGAGCTGTCGCTCAGCGACGGGCAGCGGACCGCGACGATTCCGTTCATCGTGCCGAAGCAGACCACCTCACCCGCGGAGGCCGCGGCCTACCTGGGCTTCTCCGGCGCCGGGGGGCTCATCCTCGTCACCGTCCTGGTCGCCGTACGGGCGCGGCGCGGCTGGTGGACGCTGGTGCCGGGCGGCGGGCTGGTCGCCTGCCTGACCGTGGCGGTCACCGGCGCGCTGCTGTCGTCGCAGCTGCCGCTGCCGCCGTCTCAGGGCGGCCAGGTGGACGCCACGATCGACGGCGTCAACGATCCCTACGCATCCGTCGGGCAGCGGACCGGCGACTACTCGCGCCCGCCCGCGACGCTGCTGCTGTCGTCCTCCACAAACCGGGCGGGTGAGGTCGCCGAGCTGCGGCTGACGCTTTCGGACGCCGCCACCGGCCTGCCCCTGGACGACGTCGTCGTCCACGACGGCGCGCTGATGCACCTGCTGGCCATCGGTCCCTCGGGGCAACTGTGGCACCTGCACCCCGTACGGACCGGACCCGGCGAATTCGAGGTCCCCTTGTCACTGCCCGAGGCAGGCCACTACGCGGTCTCCGCCGAGTTCGCCCGCCGGGGCGGCGGCGTCCGACAGCTGCGCTCCGCCACCGGCATCGACGCGGTGTCCGGCTCCGGCGCGCGGACCACGGCCGGCGACGCCCCGGCGCGGGCAGGGACCGGTTCGCGGACCGTGGCCGGGGTCGAGGTACGGCTGTCCGCGTCGTCGCTGGTGGCGGGCAAGGCCACCGTACTGACCGCCCGCGTGGGGGACACGGCGACCCTGCAGCCCTGGCTCGGCATGCTCGGCCACCTGATCGTCGTCGGTCCGCTCCCGCCCACGGCAGCGGTGGGGGCGGCGACGCAGAACGCCCAGCTGTGGGCCCACTCCCACTCCATGGGCGCGATGCCGGACAGTGCTCACGACGTGAGCCGCACGCAGGAGACGCCGCACATGGGAAGGCACTCGTCGCCGGCATCATCCTCCGCCTCCTCCGCGGAGACGCACTCGATGAGCGGGCTGACCTCCCTCAACGGCGACAGCACCGCCGATGAGACCGTCGCCGCCTACGGCCCCGACGTCGCCTTCGTCTACACCTTCCCGGCCGCCGGCCACTACCGGATCTGGATCCAGGCCGAGCGCGACAACACCATCCTGACCGTTCCCTACCTGCTCCACGTCACCGGCACGGAGGACAGGACCCCATGAGCCCGTCCGGTCGGCGTTCCCTGGTAGCCGCGGTGGTCATGGCGGCGATCCTGCTCACCGCGCTGTCGGTCCATGCCCTGTGGGCGCCGTGGTCAGGCGGGACGCGGCCCGCGTCGGACTCCGTCCCTCGGGGCGCGCTGACCCTCACCGGCGGCACCGCCCACGACGTGGTGACCCTGACGGTCTCCGCGCCCGTCACCGGAGTCACCCCGGTCCATGTCCGGCTCGTACCGCGCAACGCGACCGTCCGGTCATCACCGGTCGTCACGGTCTCCGCGGTGCTGCCCACCGCGGGCCACGCGGTACCCGATCTCCCCGCCGTACGCGTCTCCGGCAACAGCTACCACGTGGCCGGCCTTCCGCTGATGATGCCCGGCCGATGGGAGTTCCTGGTCGCCGTGGACGGCGACGGCCGTCACGAGCGGCTCGTCTTCCCGCTCACGGTCTCCCCCTGATCGCGCACACCCCTCTTCCGAGAAAGGCATGTCCGATGGATCCTGTTCCCGCATCCGCGCCGGCCGGCCCAGGCGGGCCCGCCCCGTCCGACCGGCAGCCCACCGCCGTGGCCGGCGCGTACACCGTGCTGGCCGGAACGCTGCTGTCGACGGTCGGCCTCAGCTGGGACGTGCAGTGGCACATCGAGGTCGGCCCGGACACCTTCTTCACCCTGCCCCACCTGCTCCTGTACGCCGGCAGCGCCATCGCCGGCATCGCCGGCCTGGTGATGGTGCTCCGCGCCACCTTCGCCCAACGGGCCGGGCGCCCCGCCGACCACGCCGGCGGCAGTCCGGTCCGGGTTCTCGGCGGCACGTTCACCGCGCCCCTGGGATACCTCGTCGCCGGGACCGGCGGCGCGTTGTTCCTGCTCTACGGCCTGCTCGATCTGTGGTGGCACTCCCTGTACGGCTTCGACGCCGTACTGGACTCCCCGCCCCACGTCGCCCTGTTCATCTCCATCAGCCTGACCATGGTCGGCAGCGTCATCGTCTTCGCCGCCGCCCGCGCGCGGCGCTGGGGGCGGATCGGGCTCGTCGTCAGCATCCCCGTACTGATGACGTTCACCCCGATCACCACGTACGCGTTCCAGAGAATGCCCCTTCCCATCGACCCCAGGCTCGCGGGCACCGTCTTCTTCGCCGTCTGCTTCGTGCTCATGGGAGCGATCACCTTGCGGCACCGGCGGGTGGCTCTGTCCATCGCGGTCGTCCTCGGCGGCATGCAGCTGTTTCTCTGGTGGTTCTCGCCGTGGGCCGCGAGGGTCTACGCGGACTACGTCGGGCTGCCTCTGCGGGACAACCTCAGGGACATGGCGCCTGTGCTCCCGGCCGGCATACCGATGTTCATGCTCGCCGCGGCCCTGGTGATCGAGGGGCTGCTCTGGCTGGGGCGCGGGCGGGGCTGGTCGGCCCGCCGGCTGCCGCAGCTCGTCGGCGCCGTCGGCGGCGTGGTGGTGAGCCTGTCCATGCTCGTGCAGACGTCGATACTGCGTGGATGGGCAGGGAGAGGGCCGATGGGCCAGGCCACCACGTCGGCGACCACGGTGCTGATCGACGTGGTCATCGGGCTGGGGCTCGGTGCCCTGGCCGGCTATCTCGCCGCCCGCTTCGCCGTACTGCTGCGCCTCAACACCCCCGCCGCCGACCAGGAAGGCCGCTGACCCGATGCACGTCCGAACGTACCTGCCGGCACGGCCGCGACCGGCCCGCGCCACCCGCTCCGCGCCGACGCACCGCGCCCGCAACCTGCTCCTGGCCGTGTGCGTCATGGGAGCCGCGATCCCGGTCTCGGCCCCGCCCGCCCAGGCCCACGCGCCGGCGGAGCCCGCGCAGGTGTACGCGCCGGTCGACGTCGTGCACACCGAGCGGGTGCAGGCCGGCCCGTACCACCTGACCGTGGGCTTCTCCAGGTGGCCGCTGCGCGCCATGCAGTCGCTGGACTTCACCTTCGCCCCTGACGGTGGACTGACCGGCAAATCCGGCACGCTCGGCATGACCGGCCCCGGCATGGAGGGGGGTGGGCGCGGGGCGGCCCCGCTGTCTCGCCATCCGCGCAAACGGGATGTTTGGGGCCTGGACATCCAGTCGCTGTCCACGGCCGGAAAGTGGAGCTTCACCTTCGCCGTCAACGGCCCCCTGGGACAGGGAACAGGCACTCTCGACAACGTCACGGTCCTCGATCAGCCCGGCCCGCCGCTGGCGCTGAGCTGGGCCCTTTGCACCCTGCCCGTCCTCGGGCTGATCGCCTTCCTGGCCGTCGCCTGGCGACGTCACCGACCTTCCCGTCACCTCGCGACGCTGGGCATCTGACGAGGTGGCCGAACCTGACGCGGCACATACCGCTCTCCCGTGCGTACGTGCGGGGGTCCGCGAGCCGGGGAGTGGCAGGGCCTGGCTGAGCACTGTGAAACCACTGATGATGGTCCTGTGATCGACCACGGAAGCAGCGGCCACGGATGTCGTATTCACCCACGGTCAAGCCTGCGGCCCGGGTCGAGCAGGCGCCGTTGCGATCTTGAGTTCGCCTGATGGGTCGCGGCCGCGGCCGCGCGAATGCAGCCGCCGGCCGGCCACCTCATCCCCGTCCACGCCGACATCCGCGAAGTGCGCACGATCCATAGGGAGCTTTCATGTCCGCCACCTCCACTCTGGTGTTCGTTCACGGTTTCTGGCACGGCTCCTGGTGCTGGAGTGAGGTCGTCCCCCATGTGGTGGCCGCCGGGCGTCCGGCCGTTGCGGTGGACATGGCGGGGCACGGGCTGTACGCCCGCCGTCCTCAGTGGTTCACCGAACCGCCGTACAACCCCGAGGCGGTCCGCACAGAGGTCTCGCCCGTGGGGGACGTGAGTCTCGACGATGCGGCCGAGCTGCTGACTTCGCAGGTCAAGCGAATCGGCGGGGGCGAGCCGGTTACGGTGGTCGCCCACAGCGCGGCCGGTCCCGTACTGACCCGAGTGGCCCAGCGGACGCCCGAACTGGTGGCGCACGCGGTGTACCTGACCGCGTACATGCCGGCATCCGATGTGCCGGCCGCGGCATACACGCGGCTGCCGGAGGCCGCCGATGACCAGGTCGCGCCGTTGTTACAGGGTGACCCGGCCCAGACAGGCGCGCTGCGGCTCGACCTGGCCACGGACGACGCGGCCTACCGGCAGGGGCTGTACGAGGCGTTCTACGGTGATGTGGACCCGGTCCTCGCCGACGCCGCCACCGGCCTGCTGACGCCCGACGGTCCGATCGGCATCATGCTGGGCACCACCACCCTGACCCACGACGGCTGGGGATCGGTGCGGCGCACATACCTCACCTGCACGCGGGACATGGCGATCCGGCCGGGCGTGCAGGCGAAGTTCATCTCCGAGGCCGACGCGGCCTTTCCCGACAACCCGACCTCCGTCGTCGCGCTCGACGCCTCCCACTCGCCATTCCTCTCCATGCCCGGCGAGCTGGCCGGCATCATCACCCCGCTCGGCTGACACGAAGCCCTTCAGCCGACGCGGCTTGAGGCGGTTGGACGTCTCCCCCGCAAGGCGTCGCCGGTGGAGTCGTCGGCGGGGACGCCACTGCCCTCATAGGAGCCGAGGTTCTCGACCAGGTCGAGGAGTTCGGGGTGGTCGGTGAACCCGTCGCTGTGCACCTGGGCGATCTTGTCGCCGATCTCGGGGCCGGGGTCGTCGGTGAGGTCCAGTGAGTCCATGTCGGCCGCGAGCGGGATGCCGATCGCGTCGATCTGGCGGTGCAGCGGGTCGTACATGTAGGTGCGGTAGGCGTCGATGTCCTTGAGCGCGTACATGGCGCCGTAGTGGAACTCGGTGCAGGTGGTGCCGCGCCGGTCCGCGTCAGTGGGGTGTCTTCTCTCCGGCCTCGATCGCGAAGGGCAGCCGGTTCGTCGATGGCGGTAGTGGGCAGATGGGGAAGTGCTCGCTGAACGCGCACGGCAGGTTGACGGTGCGGTTGAAGTCGAGCGTCACGTTGCCGTCGCTGTCCGGGGCGGGGATGTCCAGGGAGCGGCCGGCCCCGTACGTGGTGACGCCGCTGGTGGCGTCGGTGAAGACGGTGAGCAGCATTCCGTGTGAGCTGAGCACCTGAAGGGTGTGCTCGGCGCCCGCGTACGCGAAGCGAACCAGGCCCGGCGTGTCGTGGGTGTGAGTGCCCCAGCCCACGGAGTCGAGCGTGATGGACGTCGGCGTGTCGAACCGTTCGAGGCGGCCCGGCAGTACCCACCTCTGGCTGGGCTCGTGGACGGGCACGCCGTCGAAGTCGCGCCGGGCCGGTGAGCTCGGGTCGTAGGTCACGACCAGGTACGTGCCGCGGTAGGTGATGCCCACCTCGAGCTCTCCGACGGTGACGCGGACGTCGTCGGGGGCGTCGGCGAGGGTGAACCGGCGTTCGGTGGTGAAGGTCTCACCGTCGAAGACCATCGGGGCGCCCTGGGGGTCGATATGGACGGCGTCCCCGTGCTGCCACCACAGGCCGGGCAGCCCGGGGTGGTTCCGGGGCGTGTCGTCGAGCCATTCGTGCGAGGTGGCGGCCAGCCAGCCCAGGGGCTGGGTGAGCCATTGCTCCCATCCGGCCCGCCACTCCTGCCAGGCGCGCGTGAACTCCTGCTGACTGGTGGTGGAAACGGGTGCGTCGCTCATGGTGGTTCTCCGGTTTCTCGTGTCGTTGCGGTCAGTGCGCGGTCGTGGTGGGGCGGGCCCAGGTGGCGAAGAGGGTCAGGGCGAGCAGGGGGAAGACGATCCCGGCGGTGAGGGCGGTCGCGATCGCCCCCGCTTCGCCGGCTCCGGCCGCGGCACCGTAGACGGTGGTCATCACGGCCAGGCCGAGCGCGCCGCCGAGCTGCTGCATGGCCTGATTGAGGCTGGAGGCGGCACCGAGACGGGCCGGCGGCGCCTGGTGCATGATGACGGCGGTGAGCGGCGCTACGGTCAGCCCCGCGCCGAGGCCGAGCAGGACGAACGGCCCGAGCAGGCCGCCGGCGAAGGTGTCGGCGGCGTCGATCCGCGACATCCACACCAACCCCGCGAGCAGGGCGGACATCCCGAGGGAGCCGATGATCCGCTCTCCGTACCGCGGCACCAGGCGGCCGGTCAGCAGGTTCGTGACGAGCAGCGCGGCGCTGAAGGGCAGGACGGACAACCCCGTC
Source organism: Nonomuraea sp. NPDC049709 (assembly GCF_040674815.1). Lineage (NCBI taxonomy): Bacteria > Bacillati > Actinomycetota > Actinomycetes > Streptosporangiales > Streptosporangiaceae > Nonomuraea > Nonomuraea sp. NPDC049709. The sequence continues at coordinate 144,414 of NZ_JBFANM010000013.1, read as the reverse complement.
TGCAGCGGGGTGAAGCCCAGCGCGTCCTGGGTGAACAGCGCGGCGAAGTAGAGGAAACCGGCCTGACCTGCCGGAATCAGCATCATGGCGAGCAGCGGGGCCGCGCTGCGCATCCGGGTGAAGAACTCCAGCGGCACGACCGGGGCGGCGTGGCGCCGCTCGATGAGGACCAGGGCGAGCAGCCCGGCGATCGCCAGCGCGAACGAGACCAGGACCGGCGTGCCGGTCCAGCCGTGCGACTCGGCATTGATGAGGCCGTAGACCAGGGCGGTCATGCCGGTCGTGGACGCGATGGCCCCGCCGACGTCGAGACGGGCCGGCGCGCGGGGCGCCTCCGGCACCAGCAGGCGTACCCCGACCAGGACGATCAGGCCGATGGGGACGTTGACGAACATCACCCATTCCCAGCCGAGGGAGGTGGTCAGCAGCCCGCCGAGCACCAGACCGAGCCCGGCGCCGATGCCGATGGACAGCACGAACACGCTCATCGCCCGGGCGCGCTGCGGACCGGGCCTGGTGATCGACATCAGCAGCACGAGGGTGCCCGGGGCGGCCAGTGCCGCTCCGAGTCCCTGCAGGACGCGGGCGGCGATGAGCATCGCCGGCGTCGTGGCCGCACCGCCCAGCGCCGAGGCGACGGTGAAGATCGACACGCCGATCAGCAGGGCGCGGCGCGGCCCGATGATCGACCCCACCTTGCCACTGAGCAGGACCAGACCGCCGAAGACCAGGGCGTAGGAGGCGACCACCCAGGACAGGCCGGTCGCGGAGAAGCCGAGCGCGTGGCGGATCTGCGGCAGCGCGACGTTCACCACGCTGTTGTCGATCACCAGGATGAGCTGGGTGAGGCACAGCACGATGACGGCCGGGTAGCGCAGCCGCTGGGCGGAGGGCGCCTGGTCGCCGCTCGCCGCCGGCCGCCGATCCGGCGGGATGACGGGGTCGCGCCCCGGATCGTGCCCGGAGCTCTGGAGGGGTTGGGTGCTCACCGTGAGCGTCCTTTCTGACTGTCGCAGACTCTGGCCGGGCGCGGACATGTGGTCGGCGCCCGGCTGTGCTCGGCGCCTGGCCGGCGTCGCACGGCTGGGAGTCTGCGTCACCCCAGGACGCGGACACACGAAAATTTGCCGACTCGGCAAGAGACGCCCTGCGGGAATGCGAGCGCATGCGTGGACGGTTGATGCCGTCGCCGGACATGGGAGCCGTTTCCGGCTTCTTTCCTCGTTGCCAAGTCAGCATGGATGGCCACTGTGGACGACGATCTCGACGCCGCGCTGTCGGCCATGGGCCCGCGGCTTCGGCGGTTGCGCCGCCACCGCGGCCTGACCCTGGCCGACCTGGCCGCGGAGACCGGCATCTCGCAGAGCACCCTGTCGCGCCTGGAGAGCGGCGGGCGGCGGCCGAACCTCGAGCTCCTCCTCCCGCTGGCCAGGGCGCACGGCATGCCGCTGGAGGAGCTCATCGGTGCACCGCAGACCGGCGACCCGCGCGTCCACCTGCGGCCGATCCGGCGCGACGGTATGACCTACATCCGGCTGAGCCACATGGCGGGCGGCACCCAGGCGTACAAGCTGATCATTCCTGGGGCGGCAGGCCCCGCCGACCCCGATCCACAGCGCCACGAAGGCTACGAGTGGCTGTACGTGCTCAACGGCCGGCTACGGCTCGTGCTCGGGGAACAAGAGCTGACCCTGGGGCCCGGCGAGGTGGCCGAGTTCGACACGCATGTCCCGCACTGGATGGGCAACGCCGGGCCCACGCCGGTCGAGCTGCTCATCCTGTTCGGACCTCAGGGAGAACGCGCTCATGTACGCGCCCGGCCGCGCCCGAACGGCACCTGACGCGCCGGGGGCCTCCGCGGCCCCCCAACGGCGTAGCCGAAAGCGGCGTCACCCTGAGGAGCATCGCGGAGACGATCGCTCCGGCCTCGATCCGCCCCCGGTCTCCGGCTCTTACACCCAAGTGCTGCTCGGCTGGCCACCCACCCGGCACCGCTCGACGACCTGGAGCACGGCGCCTACTTCGCCACGCGGGCCTCCTGACCGCATCAGGTGAGCCAGGAGCTGATCGCCGCACGCGGTTGCGGTTCCAAGCGGCCGGCTGGAGACGAACACATCCGCGCCCGGCGCGATGCCAGACCGGCGGGGCGGACAACCGCTCCCCGTCCCGCCCCGGAAACACAACGGTCAGTGAAAACCGTGCGCGATCAACGGAATGCGGCCAGCGCGACCGGCTGCCACTTCCGCCACGTGGCAAGCCGCTCCTCGTACTCGGCCGCGACCGGCTCGAACGACCTGCCGAAGAAGATCCGCGCCGGCGGGTCGTCGGTGTCGGCCAACTCCAGGATCGGACCGCGCGTCGCCTTCGGGTCGCCCAGCTCCCACACGATATCGGTGGCCGCGCGGACCTCGGCGTAGTCGGGGTGCTCGGCACTGGTGCGGATGCTGCCGCCGCCGAAGTCGGTCGAGTACGGTCCGGGCTCCAGGCAGATCACGTCGACGCCGAAATGCGCGACCTCCTTGCGCAGCGATTCCGACAGCCCTTCCACCGCCCACTTGGAGGCGTGGTAGCCGCCGATGCCGGGGTACGCCCGGACACCGCCCTCGCTGGTGACCTGGATGATCCGGCCGTGACCTTGCGCGCGCAGCACGGGCAGGACCGCCTGCGTCACCCAAAGTGTGCCGAAGAAGTTGGTCTCCATCTCGGCGCGGATCTCGGTCTCGGTCAGCTCCTCGACCATGCCGAAATGGCCGTAGCCCGCGTTGTTGACCACCACGTCCAGCGCGCCGAAGTGCTCGGCCGCCTGTCGCACGGCGGCGAACACGGCCGCGCGGTCGGTGATGTCGAGCCGCAGGGGCAGCACGGCGTCGCCGTACTTCTCGGTGAGGGGGCGCAGGTGGTCGAGGTCGCGTGCAGTGGCGGCGATCCGGTCGCCGCGCTCGAGGGCGGCCTCCGCCCACTCGCGGCCGAACCCCTTCGATGTGCCGGTGATGAACCACGTCTTGGACATCGTCTTCACCTCTCCTGAATTGATACTATCCATTGCAACAGTAGCATGGGATGCATTAATTCCACCTATGTTAGTCTTGCCGCATGGAGGGCAGGCGAGACAGGAAGAAGCGGCAGACCCGCGAACGGATCCAGACCGCGGCACTGGAGCTGTTCACGTCGCACGGCTACCGCAACACGACCATCGCGGCGATCGCCGAACACGCCGACGTCGCGACGCGGACCGTCACGCTGCACTTCCCCACCAAGGAAGACCTGCTGTTCGCCGACGACCCGTTCGCCCCGGAGACACTGACCGCCCGCCTCGACAGCCTGCCCGGGACCGCCCTCGATGCCGTCGGCGAGTGGATGCGCGACACGATGCGCGCCCTCGACGAACGCGACGCCCAGCAGGGCCGCCAGCCGGGTGAGACCTGGTCCCTGCGCACCAAGCGCGCCACGCTCATAGCCGAGGACGAGGACCTCCGCGGCCGCGCCCGCGCGAGCTACTACGAACTCGAACGCCTGATCGCCGCCGCCATCGGCAAGGACCTGGGCCTACCGCCCAGCGCGCTGGCCCCGCGCCTGACCGCGTACACCGTGGTGGGCGGCCTGCGCGAGCTGTACATGACCCATGAGGCTCATCACCGCGACACCGCCACCGAGGAGCTGCTTCCCCTGGTAGACCGGGTATTGGACTTCGCCCGCGCAGGCCTGGCGACGCTCATGACCGAACCCCCGCCAATCCCTGTGTCGCGCCGCTAGCGGTGGCCAGGACGAGACGATGGCGGACGCTCAGGTGCTCGTCGTCGAGCCGGTCGAAGAAGAGCCTGCACAGATCGCCGTACTGCCGGCGCCATGCCTTGCGCATGAGCGCCCTCCCGTCCTTGGTCAGGACCACCGTGAAGCCACGGCCGTCGTCGGCCGACCGGTGCCTCTCGATCAGGCCGCGGCGCTCGAGCCGGTCGGCGAGCCGGGTGAACCCGCCGGCGGACATCAGGCGCTGCTGGGCGAGCTCCGACATCCGCATGCCGTTGCGACCGGCCTTGCCCAGCAGTGCCAGCACGCTGTACTCGGCCATGCTCACGTTCAGCGGAGCGAGCCCGGCCTCGATCTCACGCCAGATCCGATCGTGCATGAGCAGGAATCCTCGCCACGCCTGGCCGGACTCACTGACGTCGCAGACCTTCTCAGAGCTCGCGCGACGGGCCCGGGAGCAACACGGGACCGGGGAGCATCGAACGGCCGGGCCCCCCGCAAAGTCACCTGGCCTCTCCAGCGGGTGACGACGCCTTACGTATCGCCAACTTGAGTAGGGATCTACTCATGCCTGCCGTGATCCCGAGGGCCAGCCTTCAAGAGACATGAAGGACGCCGGAGGGAACGTGTCATGCACAATGACGTGAATCATCGATGGAGCGGCCGCCGAGGGCTGCTCACCGTGCTCATGGTCCTGTCTCTCGCCGTGCCCGTGTGGTGGCCGGCTCCGCCGGCCGTCGGCGCGGTGGCAAGGAGCGCGCAGACGGCGGACACCTGGTCCTACCTCTTCGAGATCCACCGACGTTTCCCTGCGCCGGAAACATGCGTGGACGTCGACAACGGCTACACCCACGACGGCGCCAACGTCAAGCAGTGGGCCTGCGCCAACGTGCCCCAGCAGCGGTGGCAGTACCTCCGGGTGACGCCCGGCAGCGAGTGGTTCTTCATCCGCGCCCAGCACAGCGGCAAATGCCTGGACGTCGACAACGGCTACACCCATGACGGCGCGAACGTCAAGCAGTGGAGCTGCGTGAACGTCCCGCAGCAGATGTGGCGCTGGAAGTACGCCTACACCGACGCCTGGTGGAACACCTTCTATCACCTGGAGAACAGAAACAGCGGCAAATGCCTCGACGTCGACCACGGCTGGACCCACAACGGCGCCAACATCCAGCAGTGGGCCTGCGACCAGTACGCTGGTCAGCAGCTGTGGTACTTCCGGGCCGTGTAGCCGGCGCTGAGCGCGTACGCACACAGCACGAACCCGAGCGGAGGGGGTGGCGTTCGGCCGCCGCCGACCTCACCCACCTCCGCCGACACCGGCCAGCGCGCGTGGATCACATCCCTCAGTGCGCGCGTTCGCGTCAAGTGCTGCACCACCGCATCGGGGCCACCGCATCGGGCGTGGAACTGGGCGGGCTTGGTGGTGCCGGTCCTGGCCGGGAATGGACGGGTCGGCACGGGGACCGCGTGGCCTCAATGGCAGAGTGCCGAGGTCAGCAGGGTCAGAGCAGCTTTCTCGGGGTCGCCCGCGTACGGGGTCATCGACAGCGCCAGTTGCCGGGAGCCGTCCGCCGAGCTGAACGCCACCGTCAGATAGCCGTGGGTGCCGCCCCCGTGGCCCCAGGCGGTGCCGCAGGGCAGCGAGCCCACCTCCAGCCCCAGCCCGTACTCCTTGGCCGCGGCGAGGTCCTTCATCTCCTTGAGCTGGGCCGGGAGCAGCAGCCTGCCCTGGAAGAGGGCGCGGAAGAAGCGGTTGAGGTCCTCGGTGGTGGAGATGATCTCACCCGACGCGCCGGCCATCGTGGGGTTGAAGCGGGTCACGTCCACCGGGACGGTCTTGCCGCCCTTGGTGACCGGCACGTACGCATGTGCGTGCGGGCCCGGAATCCGCGTGGCGGCGCCCGGCAGGCTGGTGTGCCGCAGGCCGAGCGGGCGCAGGATCCGTTCCCTGACCTCTGTGGCGTACGGCCGGCCGGTGACGCTCTCGATCACCATGCCGAGCAGGACGTAGTTGGTGTTGGAGTAGCCGAACCTGGTCCCGGGCGGGAACTCGCGGGGCCGGTCCCGCACCCTTTCCACCAGTTCACGCGCCGCCCAGGTGCGGTGGCGCTCCTCGGGGATGCCCCATTTGTCGAACATGCCGGTGGTGTACTCAGGAATGCCGCTGGTGTGCTGGAGCAGGTTCCTGACGGTGATGCGCTGGCCCCCGTCCACCAGGCCGGGCAGCCATCGTTCCACGGTGTCGGTCAGGCGGAGCCTTCCTTCACCCACGAGGTGGAGCACGGTGGCGGCGGTGAACGACTTGGTGACGCTCCCGGCCCGGAACCGCCCGTTCGCCGGGGCCGGGCGGGAGCCGTCCAGTCTCACCGTGCCGCTGACGCCCCGCCACGTCCTGTCCCTGTCACGGATCTCGGCGATCGCGGCGACCGCGCCGCCCGCGACGACCCCGTCCAGCAATGCCTGCCAGTCGGGCGTGCCACTCGGCGCCGCGTCGGCCGCCGCCGGGACCGCCTGGACGGCCCCGGCGGACGCGGCCAGCAGGGACGCGATCAGGCCCGCCCCGGCGATCGTTCTGGTGATCATGGTTGCTCCTCGATGCGCGGAGCCCGGCTCTCGGGATCCCCACCATCAAGATCGGGGATGACAGGGCGGTCAGGCATCGGAGGCGACACCTACGGCGACCCTGGTTTCCCGGCACCGGCCTCCACCTCCGGAAGGAGCCCCCGCATCGGCCATTCAGCCGATCCAGGACAGGTCAGGACAGGGTGAAGGCGGCGACGCGGGTCATCCCCTGACCTCCTGGCCGAGCCGGGCCACCACCCGCCGCAGCCCGTGTCACACCCGCCGATCTCAGGTCGCCTGGGCCCTGTCACCGGTCGTAGCGGAGGAGATCGCCCGGCTGGCAGTCGAGGGCATCGCACAGGCGCATGAGGGTGGAGAAACGGATCGCCTTGGCGTGGCCGTTCTTCAGGATCGACAGGTTGACGACGGTGATCTGGACCCGGTTCGACAGCTCGGTGAGCGTCATGCGACGCTCTTTGAGCAGGTCGTCCAGTCGTACGCGGATGGTCGGGTCGGCCATCAGATGGTGGCCTCGACCTCTTCGAGCAGCACCAGGCCACGCCGTACGACCTCCGACACGGCCAGCATCGCGACTCCCGTCACCACTCCGGCCAGTACCTCGCCCGGCGGGGGGTAGAACGAGTAGCTCTTGTCCAGCAGCATCGAGGCCAGGAGCGGCTCGGCCACCATGCCGAGCAGGCCTGTGGCGAGCGAGCCGATGATCAGGATCCAGCCGAGGCGGCGCAGGTGGGCGGCAGTGACGGCCGAGAACAGCGCTCTGTCTCCCGATCTGGCCCGGCCCAGCGCGCGGACGACGGTGAACAGGGCGAGCAGAGTGGTCACGACGCCCGGCGCCCACAGAAGCAGGTAGAGCAGGCCGACGAGCGGCGCGGGACCCTGGTGGCGGACGGTCACGTCAGCGGTCGCGCTCTCGATCACGGCATCCGGAGCCGCCATACCCGCGATCGGCAGGTCGAACACTCGCAGTGGAACGCCGATGCCGTTGGCGTTGCCAACGAAAGCGATCAGGACGGTGGAGAGCAGCAGAGCCAGGGCGCCCAGGCAGGCCAGGACCAGGAAGAGAGTCAGCAGGGTTTGGAGTCGGGTGAGCCATCTCGCAGACATAACGATAATCGTAAATAACGATATTCGTTATGTCCAGGGCTGACAGACGGCGAACCCGCCACGCTGGAGCCACGCCACAACGTCCGCCAGGTCGAGGTGAACGGTTTCGGCCGGCACACCACCGGCGACCTCCTCAAGCCGCCGGGACCTGGCCGGCACCGATGACCGGACCGACCGGATCAAGGCGCAGGCCGTCCAGGTGGTGTCCTGTGCCGCAGGGTCGCGCGGGCTGAGCAGGCCCGGCACGGCTCGGCGGGTCATACGTCGAGGACCGCCTTTCCGGCGACGCGCCGGGCGAGCAGGGCGTCGGCGGCCTCCCTCACCCTGTCCCACGGCCCGCGCCAGCCGACCTGCGCGTCCAGCTCGCCGGCCGCCAGCAGCCCGACCAGGTGGGCAAGGTCGGCGCCGAACGGCGTGGTCACGTTGAAGTTCTCGATCCGCCCCCGCGCCGAGCGCGTGCCCGCCTGCTCGAAGTCGATGACCGTGGCCTCGCGGGCCGCCCGTCCGACGGCCATCACCACGCCATCGTCCTCCAGCCGGTAGAACGCCTGCGCGAGCTGCCGCCCGCCCACGATGTCCAGCACGCCGTACACGCGACCTTCCAGGTGCTCCGGGCCGAAGACGATCTCCGCGGCGCCGAGCTCGCGCAGGCCCCGCGCGCGGGCGGGGCTGCCGGCCGAGGCGACGACCTGCGCACCCGCGCGGGCGGCGAGCTGTACGGCGAAGCGGCCGACGCCGCCGGACGCCCCGGTGACCAGGACGCGCCGGCCCGCCACCGGGCCGAGCCGGCGCAGCGCCTGCAGCGCCGTGACCCCGGCGACCGGCAGAGCGCCGGCCGGCCCTAGGTCGACGGCGTCGGGAACGACGGCCAGGTCGGAGGTGTCCACGGCGCGCAGCTCCGCCCACGCTCCCGACCAGCCGAAGGTGACCACGCGGGTGCCGGCGGCCGGTCCCGTACCGTCGGCGGCAGGCTGGACGACCACTCCGGCGGCGTCCCATCCCGGGACGTGGCCGGGCCGGGCGTCCGCGCCGGAGTAGGCGATCTCACCGAAGTTGAGGGAGAAGGCCGCCACCCGGATCAGCGCCTGGGAGGGCGTGGGCACCGGATCGGGCACGACGTCGAAGGAGAGGTCCGGGTTGAAGGTCAGGGCGCGCATCGTTACTCCTGCATCAGTGGGTGACGGGTACGACCCTGACGCTGCGCGCGCACGATCGGCTGGGGGTCAGCGCACGGGCCCCTCCTCACCCAGCGCAGCGCGGACGGCGGCCGCGATCCGGTCGACGTCGCCGCGTTCCGCGGGTGGCAGGGGCGCGCCGACCGACTCCCTGAGCGCGGCCGCCTCGCTCAGCAGGGCCGCGGCCTCCTCATGGGCGCCCTCGGCCGCCGCGGCCCCGGCCAGCCCTTCCCGGGCCAGGGCGATGGCACGCGGATCGCCGAGCTCGTGGGCCGCCGCGAGCCCCTCCTGGTGCAGTGACCTGGCGGTGGCGGGGTCGCCGCGCTGTTCGGCGATGAAGCCGAGCTCGGCCAGCAGCAGCGTCACCCCGTAGAAGGGCACGCCGTAGTCGGCTTCCAGGCGGCGGTTCCAGGCCAGCGACTGTTCGAAGAGCCGGTGTGCGGTGTCGAGGTCGCCGGCGCGGCGGGCGACGAGACCGAGGCCGACCCGGGCGAACTCCTCGGCGAAGCGGTTGGACTGCTCGGCGGCCAGGCGCAGGCCGCGCTCGTGCAGGTCCCGGGAGCGGTCCAGGTCCCCGGTCAGCAGGGCGAGTCGTCCCAGGCTGGACAGCCGGTAGGAGGCGTCGGTCCACAGCCGCAGGTCCTCGGCGACGCGCAGGCCCTCATGGTGCAGGCGGGCCGCGCGTTCGTAGCCGCCGGTGATCTCGGCGAGGTAGCCGAGCATGTCGGAGGCCTGCAGCCGTCCCCATCCGTCACCCAGGTCGTCGAAGATGGCCAGGCTCTGGGTGCCGGACCGCTCGGCGAGGGCGTGCTCTCCCTGGAACATCGCCTGTTTGGCCCGCCCGGCCAGCGCCGCCGCCTCGCCCCAGCGGTCGCCGGCGGCGCGGAACCCGGCCAGCGCCTCCGTCAGCAGTCCCTCCGCGGTGGCGGCGTCCCCGAAGCTCAGATGCGCGAGCGCGAGGAACCAGCGCGCGCGGGCGTCGCCGGAGCCCAGCGCCCGCGCGGCGGTACGGCTGCGCTCCAGCAGGTCGGTGCCGTCGCCGGTCAGCATCGCGAACCCGGCCTCCCACGCCGCCGTCACCGGGCGCTCCGCTCCGGGCAGCGCCAGGGCCGCGGCGAACGAGGCGTGGCCCTCGCGGTGTCTGCCGCGCAGGTACCAGTACCACGCCAGGGCGACGACCAGGCGCGATGCCAGGGCGGGGTCGGTGATGTGCTCCAGCGTGGCCCGCAGGTTGGGCGCCTCGGCGTCGAGGCGGTCCAGCCATCGCCGCTGTTCGGGACCCCGCAGGTGGGGGCCGGCCTGTTCGGCCAGGTCGGTGTAGTAGAGGTCGCGGCGCTGGAAGACGGGGTCGCCAGGGGGGAGCCGTTCGAGGCAGTAGGCGGCGATCGACTCCAGCAGCCGGTAACGGTTCCCGCCGGAGGATTCGACCATCGACCGGGCGACCAGCTGGTCCAGCAGATCGGCCACATCAAGCCCGGGGCCCGCGCAGACCGCCTCGGCTGCCTCCAGGGTGCAGCCGCCCGGGTGGACGGCCAGCCGGAGCAGGATCAGCCGCTGCTGCTCGGTGAGCTGCTCCCAGCTCCAGTCGATCACCGCGCGCAGGGTCTGCTGGCGGGCGGGCCGTCCCCGGCCCGAGACGGTGAGCAGGTGGAAGCGGTCGTCCAGCCGGTCGGCCACGCCGCGGACGCCCAGGGCGCGGACGCGGGCGGCGGCCAGTTCCAGCGCCAGCGGCAGGCCGTCCAGCCTCCTGCAGATCGCCGCCACCGACGGCGCGCTGGCCTCGTCCAGCACGAACCCGGGCGCGGCGGCCGCGGCACGGGCCACGAACAGCTGTACGGAGCCGGCTTGCGCGGGATCCGCTCCCGGCGCCGGAAGCTCCAGCGGCGGCACCGCGTACAACGTTTCCCCGGGGATCGCCAGCGACTCCTGGCTGGTGGCCAGCACCCGCAGGCCAGGGGCGGCCCGCAGCAGCAGGTCCACCAGCTCGGCGACCGGTTCTGTCAGGTGCTCGCAGTTGTCCAGGACGAGCAGCAGCCGCCGGCCGCGCAGGGCGTCGGCGAGCCGGTGCGCCGGCTCGGCCGGCCGCACGCCGGGACGCGAACCGGTCGCCGTGTCGTCGCGGACGCCCAGCTCGGCGGCCACCACCTCGGCCACGGTCGCGGTCTCGCCGGAGGTGCCCGCCAGCTCGACCAGCCACACCCCATCGGGGAAGGAGTCGGCGGCGCGCTCGGCGACCGCCAGGGCGAGCCTGGTCTTGCCGACACCGCCCGGACCCGTCAACGTGACCAGGCGCGCCGAGCCGAGCAGGGCGCCGGCCTCGGCCACGTCCTGCTCGCGGCCGATCAACGCGGTCAGGGGAGCGGGCAGGTTCGTACGCGGCCGCGCCGGCGCGAGCGAGGGATCCTGGCGCAGTATCGCCTGGTGGAGGGCGGCCAGCTCGGGGCCGGGGTCGAGACCCAGCTCGTCGGCGAGCCGGTGCCGCAGCTCGTCGTACCCGGCCAGCGCCTCCGCCTGCCGTCCCGACCGGTAGAGCGCGCGCAGGTGGGCGGCGCGCAGGCGTTCGCGCAGCGGGTGCGCGGCGACCAGCTCGCCCAGCTCGTCGGCCAGCCGGGTGTGCTCGCCCAGCTCCAGCCGTACCTCTGCCCGTTCCTCCAGCGCGGTCAGGCGCTGCTCCTCCAGCCGGACGGCGGCGCTCCGGGCGAACTCCTCGTCGGCGAAGTCGGCGTAGGCCGGGCCGCGCCACAGCGCCAGCGCGTCCGACAGCAGCCCGGCCCTCGCCCGCGGATCGGTGGCGGCGCGGGCCCGGTCGAGCAGCGCGGCGAACCGGACGGCGTCCACGTCGGTGGCGCGCAGGACATAGCCCCGCGTCCGGAAGGCCACCAGCTCGCGCCCTCCCGGCTCGGCCTGCTCCAAGGCCCGACGCAGCTGGGACACCTTGGTCTGCAGCGTGTTGGCGGGGTTGCCCGGCGGGTCGTCTCCCCACAGGTCCTCGGCCAGACGGTCGGCCGACACCGGACGTCCCTCGTGGGCCAGCAGGTCGGCCAGCAGTGCCCGGACCTTCACCTCGGGCACCCGTACGGGCCGCCCGTCGTCGGTCCACACAGAAAGAGGGCCAAGCACACCGAATCGCACCAGGTCACCGTACCCGCAGCGAACCCCCAGCGGATCATGCGCGCCCCTGTCCAGAGTGGAGTCCGACGCAAGAGAGCACCACGAGCGAGGAGCCCACCATGACCGTGAACCGTGAGATCCACCTGGCCGCCCGCCCCTTCGGCGAGCCTGGCGCGGAGTACTTCGAGCTGGTCACCACCGCGCTGCCCGAGCCGGCCGAGGGCCAGGTACTGGTCCGCAACACCTGGATGTCGGTCGACCCCTACATGCGCGAGCGGATGCACGACGCCGAGTCCTATCTGCCCCCGTTCCAGCTCGGCGCGCCCCTGGACGGCTCGGCGATCGGCGAGGTCGTGGCCTCACGCGCGGCCGGCGTCCCAGTGGGCGCGACCGTCGTGCACTTCCTCGGCTGGCGCGAGTACGCCGCGGTGGACGCCGCCGCCGTGACCGTCGCCGACCTCACCCTGGCCCCCGCCGAGGCGTGGCTGGGCGCGCTGGGCACCACCGGGCTGACCGCCTACGCGGCCCTGACCCAGGTGGCCCCCGTACGGGAGGGCGACGTGGTGCTCGTCTCGGCAGCGGCCGGGGCGGTCGGCAGCATCGCCGGGCAACTGGCCCGCAAGCTCGGGGCCTCCCGGGTGATCGGTTCCGCGGGCGGGACGCTGAAGGCGAAGAAGCTCGTCCAGGACTTCGGCTACGACGCCGCGATCGACTATCGTGCCGGTTCGGTCGCCGGGCAACTGACGGAGATCGCCCCCGACGGCATCGACGTCTACGTCGACCACGTCGGTGGCGACCACCTGGTGGCGGCCATCGACGCCCTGCGTCACGGCGGCAGGATCGCGATGGTCGGCGCGATCAGCTCCTACAACGCCACCGAGCCGGTCCCCGGCCCGGGCAACCTGTTCACCCTGGCCGCCAAGGACGCCACCCTGCGCGGCATGCTGATCAACTCCTACTTCCACCTGTTCCCCGAATGGATCGCCAAGGCGGCCGGCTGGCTGGCGGACGGCTCCCTGCACACCGAGCTGACCGTGGCCGAGGGCATCGAGCGGGCGCCCGCCGCGTTCCTGGACATGATGCGCGGCGGGAACATCGGCAAGATGCTGGTCAGGCTCTGACCCACCTCGGGCCCGGCCCGCGGGACGCTGGAGCTGGCCGGGGTCGCCCATCTCGCCGACCGCGTCCTCGACACGCTGTCCGGCGGCGAGCGCCAGCGCGTACGCCTGGCGCTCGCCGTGGCCCAGAACACCGGCATCCTGCTCCTGGACGAGCCGGCCGCTCACCTGGACATCCGCCACCAGCTGGAGGTTCTCGACCTGGTCCGCACCCTGCGGGCGGCTCGCGGCCTCACCGTCGTGACCGTCCTGCACGAACTGGACCACACGGCTCGCTTCGCCGAACGCGTCGTCGCGTTCCACAAGGGACGGGTCTGGGCCGACTGCGAGCCGAGGAAGTGATCACACCGGACCTGCTGGCCGAAGTGTTCGGCGTGGCCGGGCGCGTGGTCACCGACGAACCGCACGGCACTCCCCGCTGCCTGCTCGACGCGGCCCTGTGACCCCCGCCGGTCAAGGCTGGTCGACGGCATGCAGCGCAAGCGGCCGCTGTCGATCGTGAACTGTGCCGGATTCCCGGCGGAATTCTGGCAACTCGGCAGGGTTCCTTGCTGAGAGATCGCTGCGTACACTCCGGTCGGAACGGAGATGAGTTTCGTTCCCGCTCGTCACCCGCCGGGGAGGGTCAGTGCTCTCTCCGGCGTGCCTGCGAGCTGGGTGACCTGACGCCTCCCGGGCGGCGCGGCGAGTCCACGCAGCCCCTCGACGAGGAGGATCTCCGTGTCATCCAGCGCCCTGTTATCCCGCGCGCGGCGACTCGTCCCGGTCGCCGTCGCCTTGAGCGTCGTCCTGGCCATGAGCCCGGCGACGGCCGCAGCAAGCCCGACCCCGTCCCCACCGGCGAAGCGGTGGACGGCCACTCCCCTGGCCCCGGCCGAGGTCGTGGACGGCGCCAAGTCCCCGACGGGCAAGCTCGCCAAGAGCGACCCGGCCCTGCTGAGCAACACCTCTTCCGCACCGGTCAACGTCGTGGTCAAGCTGGACTACGACTCGCTGGCCGCCTACCAGGGCGGCCTGCCCGGCCTGCCGGGCACGAGCCCCTCCGTCACGGGCCGGGCCCTCGACACCAGGAGCGCCGACGCCCGCCGGTACGCCGAGCACATCCAGGACGTCGAGCACGCCTTCCTCACCGAACTGGCCGCGAAGGTCCCCGGCGCCGTCGCCGGCCAGCGGATCAGGACGGTGTACGGCGGCATCGCGCTGCGCATCCCCGGTGACAAGGCGGCCGAGGTGCTCAAGCTGCCCGGCGCCGTCGCCGTCCAGGAGGACAAACCGCAGCAGCTGCTCACCGACTCCAGCCCCGCGTTCATCGGCGCCCCCGCGATCTACGGCAAGCTCGGCGACACCGGCAAGACGGCCGGCAAGGGCGTGATCGTGGGCGTGCTGGACAGCGGCGCCTGGCCCGAGCACCCGTCGTTCGCCGCCCGCTCCGGCCTGCCGGACCCGCCGCCCACCAAGGACGGCACGCCGCGGGTGTGCGACTTCGGCGACAACCCGACGACTCCCGCCGCCGACCCGTTCACCTGCACCAACAAGCTGGTCGGCGGGCAGCCGTTCCTGGAGACGTACAACGCGGTGTTCGGCGGCGAGGTCTATCCCGACAGCGCCCGCGACTCCAACGGGCACGGCACCCACACCGCGAGCACGTCGGCCGGCGGCCCGGTGGCCGACGCGACGCCGCTGGGCATCAGCCGGGGCGCGATCCACGGCATCGCGCCCGGCGCCGCCGTGTCGGTGTACAAGGTCTGCGGCGCGGAGGGCTGCTTCCCCTCCGACTCGGCGCAGGCGGTGGCGCGGGCCATCCTGGACGGGGTCCGCGTGATCAACTTCTCCATCTCCGGCGGCAGCGACCCGTACAGCGACCCGGTGGAGCTGGCCTTCCTCGACGCTTACGCGGCCGGCGTGCTGGTCTCGGCGTCGGCGGGCAACTCCGGGCCCGGCGCGGACACCACCGACCACCTCGGCCCCTGGACGACCACGGTGGCCGCCTCCACGCAGACCAGGACGTTCCAGTCCACGATCACGCTGACCGGCGGGGGCGCCACGGCGACCATCAAGGGCGCCTCCATCACCCCGGGGATCGGCTCGCCGCTGCCCGTGGTGCTCGCCTCGGCGCCGCCGTACTCGCGGCCGCTGTGTGACGCCCCGGCGCCCGCCGGGCTGTTCACCGGGAAGATCGTCGCCTGCGAGCGCGGCCCGAACCGGGTGCTGAAGAGCTACAACGTCATGCAGGGCGGCGCCGCCGGCATGATCCTCTACAACAGTTTCCCGTTCGACGTCTTCACCGACGCCCACTGGATCCCCACGGTGCACCTCGACAAGCCGGAGGCGGACATCCTGCTGGGCTTCCTGTCGGCGAACCCGGGCGCCGCCGCGGCCTTCACCCAGGGGGCCAAGAGCACCTGGCAGGGCGACGCCATCACGCACTTCTCCTCCCGCGGCCCCGGCGGGGACTTCCTCAAGCCGGACGTCACCGCGCCCGGCCTGCACATCATGGCGGGCATGACCCCGACGCCCGAGTCGCCGCTGGAAGGGCCGCCGGGCAACCTGTACCAGGTCATCTCGGGCACCTCGATGTCGGCACCGCACGTGGCGGGATCGGCGGCGCTGCTGTTCGCCCTGCACCCGGACTGGACGCCGGGACAGGTCAAGTCCGCGCTGGAGACCACGGCCAGGACCGCGGTCACCAAGCAGGACCGTACGACGCCGGCGGACCCGTTCGACATGGGCGGCGGGCGCATCGACCTGACCAAGGCCGGCGACCCCGGCCTGACCCTGGACGAGAGCGCCGCCGGCTTCGTCGCCTCCGCGGCCGACCCGCTCAACCGCATCGACCTCAACCTGCCCTCGGTGAACGCCCCCACCATGCCGGGCGTCATCACCGCCACGCGCACGGTCACGAACGTCACGAACAGGACGCTCACCTTCACCACCTCCGGCAAGACCGTCAGCGGCGCGAACATCACGGTCCTGCCGCCGCGCTTCTCCGTCGCACCGGGCAGGAGCGCCAAACTGAGCATCGTCATCACCGCGCCCGATCTGCCCGACGGGCAGTATTTCGGCCAGGTGGACATCAAGCAGGCCGGCGGCTCCCGCGCGCTGCACCTGCCGGTCGCGTTCTTCCGCCAGGAGGGCGCGGTGCCGGTCGACCAGACCTGTGCGCCGGCCACCGTCCCCAGGAACACCGGCGAGTCCACCTGCACGGTCACCGTGCGGAACAACACCACCCAGGACACGGAGGTGACCGCCGTCAGCACGCTCGACGCCCGCCTGCGCCTCAACGCCGTCACAGGCGCCACCAAGATCGGCACTCAGATCGCGACCGCCAGGACGACACTGGCCGCCAGCCGGCCCGCCAGGCCGTCGATCGCACCGGGTGCGGGACCGGCCGGGTACCTCCCGCTCGACTCCTTCGGCGTCACCCCGATCCCGATCGGTGACGAGCAGGCGGTGAACCTCACCCCGCCCGCGCCGTTCACCTTCGCCGGCGAGAGCTACACCAGGCTCGGCGTGACGTCCAACGGCTACAGCGTGGCCGGCGGAGCCGCGTCGGCGGACATCTCGTTCACCCCGCAGACACTGCCCGACCCGGCACGTCCCAACGGCGTGCTGGCCCCCTACTGGACCGACCTCGACGGCACCGGCGCCCCCGGGGTCCTGGCCACGGTCCTGTCCGACGGCACGAACCGCTGGCTGGTGGTGGAGTGGCGGGTCAACCTCTTCGGCACCACGGACCTGAAGGTGTTCCAGCAGTGGATCGGGCTCAACGGCGCGGAGGACGTCAGCTACGCCTACGACCCGGCCAACCTGCCCGGCGCGCCGCCCGCCGAGTACGGCCTGACCGTGGGCGCCGAGAACGACGAGGGCACCGCGGGCGACCAGATCACCGGGCCGCCCACCGAGGACCTGGTCGTCACCAGCACCCCGGCCGTCCCCGGCGGCGCCCTGACGTACTCGATGAAGATCAGGGGAGTCAGCCCGGGAGTCGGCAAGGTCACCACGGCCACCTCGACCCCCCAAGTCCGAGGCATCACCGTCGAAGTGGACCGGATCACCGTCCAATGACATGACAGCGGCCGCGGGCGGCGCCACCGCCCGCGGCTGCGCGATGAGCGGCAACACGTCCGAGCCTCCGCCATGGGCGTGGATCCCACCCGCCTCGCGGCCGGGCGAACGTGTGCCGGACGCCTGTCGCGGCACGGGCACGTGGACGCCATGGACGCCGCCGGCAGGCTCCGCACCACGGCGATCGAGAAGCCGGCAGCTGCGGCAGGCCTGTCTGCCTGCACGAAACCCCCGAAGCAGGGCCCGGGCCCCGAATTGGGCTGCCCGGGTTGACGATACATGCGATGATATCGACAATGATTTTCATTTCGTACAAAGGGGGTTCAATGCGCGCTCCTGTCGCCTTGATCGCGGGACTGCACCACATCGCCCGGACCGCCGCGGTCGATCGGCTGCTGCGCCGGCACCCGGGAGCCGTCGCGATCCACCACCACGTTCGTCCCACCGGTGAGGGCCGGATCGAGCGCGTGGTCCGCGATGCCTCAGGCGTCCTGGGCCGGACCGAGGTACGCCCGGCGCACGGCTGCGTGACGCGCACCGTGCGCGAGGACCTCCTTTCCGAGCTGCCGCGCCACTCCCCCACGGCGTCACTGCTGATAGCCGACCTGTGGGACGCGGCCGAACCCCGCCCGGTGGCCGAGGCCCTGGCCGGACAGGAGCGGCTCCGACTGGCGTGCGTGCACACCGCGCTGGACGCCGAGCACATGCCCGTGGACATCTGCCGCGGCGACCGCCTGAGCGAGACCGGCCGGGCCGCCCCCGGCGACCGGCGCTTCCTGGCCGGGGTGCTGGCCCGGCAGATCGAGTACGCCACCAGCCTCTCCCTGCACGGCGGCGACGCCGAGGACGCCGAGCTGTCGGCCACCGTGCTCGCCCACCTGGCCCCGCACACGCCGATCGTCCGCTGCCCCGGCCTGGCCGCCGCCGCCCTGTGCGTGCACGAGCTGGGCGAACGCGTCGATCCGGCCACCGCGCAGCTCCCCGCCGAAGCGCAGAGCGGGGAGATCACCACGGTGGTGTGGCACCGCCTGCGCCCGCTGCACCCGGTCCGGTTGTTCGACGTCATGGACGAGCTGGCGACCTCCACGGTTCGCTCCCGCGGCCGGTTCTGGCTGGCCAACCGGCCCCACCGCATGCTGGCCTGGGACGCGGTGGCCGGCGCGGTCTCCGTCGAGGACGCCGGGCCATGGCTGGCCGCGCTGCCCGAGGCGATGTGGGAGCTCACCGCCCCGGCCCGGCGCGCGGTCGCCGCCCTGGACTGGAACCCGATCGTCGGCGATCGCGTGCAGCACCTCGTCTTCACCGGGCCCGGCCTCGACCGCGACCGCATCGTCTCCCTGCTCGACTCGTGCCTGATCGACCAGGACGACGCCCTGCCCGGCGCCGCCGAGTGGGCCGGCCACGACGACCCGTTCGCCCCGTACTGGAGGTGACGGCCGGGGCGCGGGCGGCCTTTGGCCAAGGGAGGCATGGTGGACACAGGACGATGGGCTCCGATGCTGGAGGCTTCCGGCATCCGGGCGACAGCTCAGCGGATGCTGGTGCTTGACGTGCTGGCGGGCCACCGGCTGCCCCTGTCAGCCCAGCAGGTACACGCCGAACTGCACGATCGGGGCGCTCACACCGGCCTCACCACCGTCTACCGCGCGCTCTCGTCCATGACCGAGGCCGGCCTCGTTCATGCCTTCAACCACGGCGGCGAGGCCGTCTACCGGCTGTGCGACACCGGCAGCCACCACCATCTCGTCTGCCGCATCTGCGGGCTGGTGGCGGAACGGCAGGAAGAGAACCTCGTGGAGGGCTTCAGAGCCGAAGAGGTGTACGGCGTCTGCGCGGCGTGCGAGAAGCGCCGGCCGTCACCGCGTGCCGCGACCTCCTAGGAGCACGCGCCTCCGGCGCCGCGGTCTCGTCGCCGCCCTGGCCACCGGGCCCCCGCCGTGCCGCCGCGCCCGGCGCGTCCCTGGCACGGCGGAGCGGCCCGGTGGCCGGGTGACCTCACTCGACCGTGATCAACCCCCGCTGGTAGGCGCGGATGAGACGGCGGGGCACGAGCAGCTCGCGCCCGTTCACGGTGATCGGGACGAGGTCGGGCGCGGCGGCCTTCCACTGGCTGCGCCGGTGGCGGGTGTTGCTGCGCGAGGTCTTGCGCTTGGGTACGGCCATGGCTTACCAGCTCGCTTTCGTGATGCCGGGCAGCTCGCCGCGGTGCGCCATCTCGCGGAAGCGCACGCGGGAGAGCCCGAACTTGGTCAGGTGGCCACGGGGGCGGCCGTCCACGGAGTCGCGGTTCCGGACGCGGGTGGCGCTGGCGTCGCGCGGCTGGCGGGCCAGCTCGCGTACGGCGTCCGCCCGCTCCTGCGGGGTGCCGGTGCGGACGAGCTCCTTCAGCTCGGCGCGCCGTTCCGCGTAGCGTGCGACCACGACCTTGCGCCGCTCGTTGGCCGCGATCTTGCTCTTCTTGGCCATCAGACCTTCTCTCCCCGGGCGCGGATCCGTGCGACGGCCGCCTCGACGCCGATCTTGTCGATGGTCTTGATCGCGCGGGCGCTGACCGAGAGCCGGACGAAACGGTCCTCGCTCGGCAGCCAGTAGCGGCGCTGCTGGATGTTGGGGTTCCAGCGGCGCCGGGTGCGCCGGTGGGAGTGGGAGACGTTGTTGCCGAAGACCGGCTTGACGCCGGTGAGCTGGCAGTGCGCGGACATCAGGTCCTTCCGTAGCGCTGGTTGAACCGCTCGACGCGGCCCGCGGTGTCCAGGACGCGGTTGCGTCCGGTGTAGAAGGGGTGGCTCGCCGAGGACACGTCGACGTCCACCACCGGGTACGTCCTGCCGTCGGTCCACTCGATCGTCTTGTCGCTCGCGATCGTCGAGCGGGTGAGGAACGCGAAGTCCGCGCCGGGATCCCGGAAGACGACCGGGCGGTAGTCGGGGTGGATGCCCTTCTTCATCGCTCCTCCCTGAACAGCACGTGCCGGCGGATGGTGGGGTCGTACTTGCGCAGGGTGAGCCGGTCGGGGGTGTTGCGCCGGTTCTTCCTGGTCACGTAGGTGTAGCCGGTGCCGGCCGTGGACTTGAGCTTGATCACGGGTCGCACCTCATTTCTCGCCAAAACGATTCCTTCCTCCTTGCGAAGCTGTGCCATGATAACGAGAACGGTTTTCATTATTGCAACAGGAGGCTGAGTGCCCACCCCCGTCGTCCTCGTCGCGGGCCTGCACGGCACCGCCCGCACCGCCACCGTCGAGCGGCTGCTGGCCGGACATCCCGGCTCGCTCGCCGTCCATCACGACCTGAGCGCGGTCGCCAACGGACTCGTCAGGCGCACCGTCCGCGACGCGACACGCGTTCTGGACACAACCGACGTGCGGCTCGCCCACGGCTGCATCACCTGCACCGTGCGCGAGGACCTCATCCCCCAGCTCGTCATGCTGGCGCCCGCGTCCGCGCTGCTGATCGTGGACCTGTGGGACTCGGTGGAGCCGCGCTCGGTGGCCGAGGCCGTCGACTGCGACGAAGCAAAGGAGAGCCTGCGGCTCACCGCCGTGCTCACCGCGGTGGACGCCGAGGCCATGCCCGACGACATCACCCGCGGCGAGCGCCTGCGCGAGGTCGGCAAGCCCGCCGCCGCCGGCGACCAGCGCTACCTGGCCGAGGTCCTCGCCCGGCAGCTCGAATACCCCACCGGCCTGGTCCTGCACGGCGGCGACGAGGACGACCGGGAGCTGTCCCGCACGGTCCTGGCCCACCTCACCCCCGTCACCCCGATCCACACCGTCGACTTCCTGCCCCCGGTCACCGCCGCCGCCATATGCACCGGAGAGCTGGCCGAACGCGTGGACCCGGCCACCGCCCAGCTCCCCTGCGACGCCGAGACCGACGAGATCGTCACCACCGTCTGGCGCAGCCGCCGCCCCCTGCACCCCGCCCGCCTCTTCGACGCCGTCGACGAGCTCGTCACCGAGTCCGTACGCTCACGCGGCCGCTTCTGGCTGGCCACCCGCCCCGGCCAGCTGCTGGCCTGGGACGCGGTCGCGGGCATCGTCTCGGCCGAGGACGCCGGCCCCTGGCTGGCCGCGCTCCCCGAAGCCGCCTGGGACCTGGTCTCCCCCGCGCGCCGCCTGACCGCCGCCCTCGACTGGGACGACGCGCACGGCGACCGCGTCCAGCACCTCGTCTTCACCGGCCCCGACCTCGACCCCGCCCGCTTCCACGCGCTGCTCGACTCCTGCCTGCTCACCCAGGAGGAGGAAGCAGCGGGCCCGGACGTCTGGGCCGGATACGACGACCCGTTCGCCCCCATCCTCAACATCAAGGAGACCGCGTGAAGATCCGCCGAGCCCCGCGCAAGAAGCCCAACCCGCTGCTGAACGTCGACCACGTCGACTACAAGGACACCAACCTGCTGCGCAAGTTCGTCTCCGACCGCGGCAAGATCCGCAGCCGCCGCGTCACCGGCGTCACCGTCCAGCAGCAGCGCCAGATCGCCAAGGCCATCAAGAACGCCCGCGAGATGGCCCTGCTCCCCTACGCCTCCCGGCCCGGCGCATGACGGTGTTCCCCGGGCTCCGCAGCACAGAACATCACCGGCACCGCGCCGGGGTCATCGTCCACCACACGAGCCACGTTTCGGAGAAGGGCCCTTCCTGGTGCGCACGCCGCCTTCCGCCAGGCCGCGTCGCGCAGCAGCCGCAGGCCGTTGAGCCCGACGATGACGGTGGAGCCCTCGTGCCCGGCCACCCCCAGCGGCAAGGGCAGCTCACCCAGGAGGTCCCAGGCCACCAGGACACCGATGAACGTGGCCGCAATGGCGAGGTTGGCCACCACCAGCCGCCTGGCACGGCGGGACAGGGCGATGACGGCGGGCACCGCGGACAGCTCGTCCCGGACGACGATGGCGTCAGCCGTCTCCAGGGCGAGATCGGATCCGACGCGGCCCATCGCGACCCCGGCATGCGCGGCGGCCAGTGCGGGAGCGTCGTTGACGCCGTCGCCCACCAGCAACACCCGCTGTCCGCCGTGCTGGAGTGCCCGTACGGCCTCGACCTTGCCCTCCGGCAGCAGCCCGGCCCGCACGTCGGTGATGCCCACCTGTGCGGCGAGCCGTTCCGCCGCGCGCGGGTTGTCACCGGTCAGCAGCACGGGCCTGGCCCCGGTCACGGCGACGATCCGCTCGATGCTGTCCGCCGCGGCCGGGCGCGGCCGATCGGCCAGGCCGAGCACTCCGGCGGCCTCACCGTCCAGCCTCACCAGCACGGCCGTCTGCCCGCCGCTCTCCAGTTCGCTGATCAGGTCCGCCACCTGATCGCCGGCGCCCGGCAGGTGGGCGGGGCTGCCGACCTCGACCCGGCGGCCGGCCACCCGGGCGCTGACACCACGGCCGGGAGCCGAGGAGAACTCACCGGCTTCCGCGACCGTCAGGCCCTCCTCGCGGGCGGCGCGCACCACCGCGCGGGCGATCGGATGCTCCGATGGATGCTCCGCCGCAGCCGCCAGGGCCAGCAGTTCCCTCGCGTCGACCGGGGCGCCGGGCAGCGGGCGGGTCTCGGCCAGGCGCGGCATGCCCTCGGTGAGGGTGCCGGTCTTGTCGAAGGCGACCACGCCGGCGGCTCCGATCTGTTCCATGGCCACGGCGGACTTGACCAGCACGCCGTGCCGTCCTGCGGTGGCGATGGCGGCCAGCAGAGGGGGCATGGTGGCCAGCACCACCGCGCACGGCGAGGCGACGATCATGAAGGTCATCGCGCGCAGCAGCGTCGACTCCAGGTCGGCGCCGAAGACCAGCGGAACCGTGAACAACGCCAGCGTGGCGGCCACCATCGCGATCGAGTACCGCTGCTCCACCTTCTCGATGAACAGCTGCGTGCGGGCCTTGGTGGCGCCGGCCTGCGCCACCAGGGCGACGATCCGGGCGACCACCGTCTCGCCGGCGGGGCGTCCGACCCGCACCCGTAGCGCGCCGGTGCCGTTCAGCGTGCCGGCGAACACCTCGTCCCCGGTGGCCTTGGGCACCGGGAGCGGCTCGCCGGTGATCGTGGCCTGATCCACCTCGCCGGCTCCGTCCAGCACCATGCCGTCCGCGCCGACCCGTTCGCCCGGCCGGACGATGATCACGTCGCCGACCGCCAGTTCGGTCGTGCGCACCACCTGCTCGGTGCCGTCCTCCCTCAGCCTGGCCGCCGCGTCCGGGGCCAGGTCCAGCAGCGCGCGGACCGAATCCTCGGTGCGCTGCGTGGCGTAGGCCTCCAGCGCGCCGGAGGTCGCGAAGATCACAATCAGCAGGGCGCCGTCGAAGACCTGGCCGATCGACGCCGCGCCGATCGACGCGGCGATCATCAGCAGATCGACGTCCAGCCGGCGCTCGCCGAGCGCTCGCAACCCGGACAGCGCGGGCTCCCAGCCCCCGGCCGCATAACAGGCCAGATACAGCCCCCACCACACCCAGCCGGGCGCACCGGCCAGCTGGGCGACCCCGCCCACCGCGAACAGACCGGTGGCCGCGAGCGCCCACCGCACCTCCATCAGCCGCAGGAATCGGGCACGACGCCGGCCTGCCGGCACCGTACGGTCACGTCCCGCGTGCTGCCGCCGCTCGAGAGCGGCGGTATCCGGTTCGATTATCACCATGGCAGCATATATGCGCAGATGCGAAGGTAAGCAGGCAGCTCGCCCTTGCACTATCCTTCAGACATGCACGAGTCGATAGCGGACTTCCGGATGCCGACGGAGGAGCAGGTCCATCTGGCGGCCGAATCGCTGCGCCTGCTGGCCGATCCGACTCGCATGAAGATCCTCTGGGCCCTGCTCCAGGGCGAGTCGTCGGTGGCGTGCCTGGCCGAGCTCGTCGGCGCCGCCCCCACCGCCGTCAGCCAGCACCTGGCCAAGCTCCGCCTGGCGGGGCTCGTCCGTGGCCGCCGCGAAGGCACCTTCGTCTACTACTCGGCGGCCGACGTCCACGTCCGCCGCCTTCTGGAAGAGGCGCTCTTCCACGCCGATCACGCCGACCGCGACCTGCCCCACCATCCCCCGGACGACACCTCCGCCCACCGGCCGGCCCACTGGCCGGCGGCGACTCCCACTCCCGGCTGAGCGCCGCCCGCACGCCGGGCAGGACGGCCGCGCGGAACGCGACATCGAGGCCGGCGGGTGAGACGGTCATCCCACCGTCCGCCCAGGCCCGCACCGGTCCCATGAAGGCGCCGGCCACGCGGGTCACCAGCGGGTCGGGCGAGGCCGGCACCGAGTCCCAGGGGGGACAGCGCGCGTGGCGCCGCGTTCCCGGCAGGTCCGTGGCGCCGTGCCGCCGCGCCGAAGGTTGGAGCGGCCTTTGCCGGAGGCGCAGGGTCGCCGACGTTCTGTTTGCGATCAGCGGCCTCGGTCGCGCCGCGGCTCTCGTGGTGGGTCTGAGCTGGTCATTTCTCGGAAAGGCAGTCCTCTTGGCGAGGGTGCGGGCCCCGGTGTCGCGTTAGCGTCAGCGGCGTGGAGATCGACGTGGTGCTGCCCTGCCTGGACGAGGCGGCGGCCCTTCCGTGGGTGCTCGGGCGGATGCCGGACGGGTTTCGCCCGATCGTGGTCGACAACGGCTCGACCGACGGATCCGCGAAGATCGCGGCCGGGCTCGGCGCGATGGTGATAAGCGAGCCCCGGCGCGGGTTCGGCGCGGCGTGCCATGCGGGACTGTTGGCCGCGGCCTCGGACGTCGTTTGCTTCATGGACGCCGACGCCTCGCTGGATCCCGGTCAGCTGCCTCGGGTGAGCGGACCTGTCGTGGCCGATGCGGCCGACCTCGTCCTCGGCCGCCGGGTTCTCCGGCCGGGCGCGTCATGGCCGGTGCACGCCCGGCTCGGCAACGCGGTGCTGGCTCGGCGGCTGCGCCGCCGTACCGGTGCCGAACTGCACGATCTGGGGCCGATGCGGGCGTGCGGGCGGGTCGCCCTGCTCCGGCTGGGGCTCGCCGACCGGCGTTTCGGCTATCCGCTGGAGATGGTGCTACGCGCCGGGGCGGCGGGCTGGCGCATCCGCGAGACCGAGGTGGACTACCTCCCCCGCGAGGGCAGGTCGAAGGTGACCGGCACGGTACGCGGCACGCTGCGGGCGATCGGCGACATGCGCCGGGTCATGGCCCGTCGGGACGGGGCGGCGTGAATCCGGCGGACGATCGGGACACCGAGCTCCGCCCGCAGATCCTCGTGATCGCCAAGGAGCCCGTGCCAGGGAGGGTGAAGACCCGGCTCGTTCCGCCTCTCACCCCCGGTCAGGCCGCTGCTCTGGCCGGCGCCGCGCTGGAGGACACGTTGCGGACCGTCGCCCGGGTGCCGGGCGTCCACCGGGTGCTCGCCCTTGACGGCGCTCCCGGAGCCTGGCTTCCCGGCGGCTTCACGGTGCTCCCGCAGCGCGGGGACGGTCTGGACGAACGGCTGGCCGCGGCCTTCGAGGACGCCCACCGGCTGCGGCCCACCCCCATCGTGCTCATCGGCATGGACACCCCGCAGGTGTCCGCCGCTCTGCTGACCGAGGCCGTGTCCCTGCTGGCCGGGCACGACGCGGTGCTCGGCCCGGCGGCCGACGGCGGCTTCTGGCTGCTCGGGCTGCGTGTTCCCGACCCGGCGCTGCTGCTCGGCGTGCCGATGTCGGAGCCGGCCACCGGTGAGATCCAGCTGCGAAGACTCAGGGAGGCAGGGATGAGCATCGCCTTGATGCCGTGCCTGACGGATGTGGACACCATCACGGACGCGATCGAGGTGGCGGCGATGGCCCCGCGGTCGCGCTACGCCGCCGCGCTCGCCGGGATCGGAGCGGCGACATGACCAGGGTGCTGGTGACCGGTGCGGCCGGGTTCATCGGGAGTCATGCGGTCGAGGCGCTGGAGGCGGACGGCCACGAGGTGGTCGGGCTCGACCTCCGGTCCGGCGACGACGTTCGCGACCGGGCCGTTCTCGATCGGCTGCTGCCGGAGGTCGATGTGGTCGTGCACCAGGCGGCCAAGGTCGGGCTCGGCGTGAACGTGGCGGACCTGCCGGACTACGCCTCGGTCAACGTGTACGGCACGGCCGTGCTGCTGGCGGCGATGGCGGAGCACGGTGTCGGGCGGCTGGTGCTGGCGTCCTCCATGGTGGTCTACGGTGAGGGCGCCTACGACTGCGCGCGGCACGGCCGGGTACGGCCCGGTCCCCGCTCCGCCGCGGACATGTCGCGCGGATCCTTCGAGCCCCACTGTCCCCGATGCGGAGAGGGCGTGGCCTTCGCCGCCATCGACGAGGACGAGCCGGTGGATCCGCGCAACGCGTACGCCACCACCAAGCTGGCGCAGGAGCATCTCGCCGCCAACTGGGCGCGCGAGACGGGCGCGACGGCGACCGCCCTTCGCTACCACAACGTGTACGGACCCAGGATGCCGAGGGACACACCATACTCGGGCGTCGCGGCGATCTTCCGGTCCGCGCTGGAGTCCGGCCGCCCGCCGCGGGTGTTCGAGGACGGCGGGCAGATGCGCGACTTCGTCCACGTCCGCGATGTCGCCGACGCCAACGTCGCCGCCCTCACCCGCGGCGAGCCCGGAACGCTGGCCGTCTACAACGTCGCCAGCGGCGAGCCGCATACCGTCGGCGAGCTGGCCTCGGCCCTGGCGGCGCAGCGGGGCGGCCCGGAACCGGTCACCACCGGGGAGTTCCGGCTGGGCGACGTGCGCCACATCGTGGCGGCACCGCACCGGGCAGCGGTCCAGCTCGGCTTCCGGGCGCGGATCGGATTCGCCGAAGGGATGAAGGAGTTCGCCACCGCGTCCCTGGCCTGACCACTCGAATGCCGACTTCGGCGGATCCGTTCCGGCGCGTCCCGCGGACGGGTACATGACGCCGGGCGGCGTGGCCCGCTGCCGCCTCGCCGGCACGGTCGTGCTCCTGCTCCTTCTGGTCTGCGTGCTGGCGCTGACCGTCAGCGCGGGCTCGTACTACACCGACCGGGTCGGCCTGCTCCGGCGGTACGGGCTCGCATGGGCGCTCTTCGCCGCGGCGGTGTGGACCCTGCGCAAGGTGCCGCGGCGCCAGGCGACGTTCCTCGTGATCGCCGGGGGCGTCGCGGTGACCGCCACGGGCCTCCTCGCGCCCCCGGCCACCAGCACCGACGCCTACCGCTACGCCTGGGACGGCCGCGTGCAGGCGGCGGGCGTCTCTCCCTATGACCACGCCCCGGCCGACCCCGCGCTCGCGCGGCTGCGCGACCGCTGGCTCTTCCCGGAGGGCGCCGGCTGCGACGAACCGGGCCGCTACCCGATCCCGTCCGGCGAGGGCACCCGATCGTGTACGCGGATCAACCGCCCCGCCGTCCACACGATCTACCCGCCGCTGGCCGAGGCGTACTTCTGGGTCGTGCACCGGCTCTCGCCCGAGGGGTCACGGCACAAGCCGCTCCAGATTGGCGGCGCGCTGCTCGCGCTGGCGACGGCCCTCGTCCTGCTGATCGCGCTCCGGCCCAGGGCTCCCGCGAGGGCCGCCTGGTGGGCGTGGTGCCCCGCCGTTCCGATCGAGTCGGTGAACAACGCCCATGCCGAAGCGCTGGGCGTGCTGCTCGCCGTCCTCGCCCTGATCATCGCGAACCGGCACAGAGCCGGCGGCGGCCTGCTGCTCGGCGCGGCGACCGCCGTCAAGCTCCTGCCCGCCACGGTCGCGCCCGGGATGCTCTCCGGGCTTCTGGCCAGCGGCGGGCCTCCCCTGCGACGGCGCGCGATCGACGCCCTGGCGGTCCTCGGGCCCGCCCTCCTCGTCGTGACGCTCGCGTATCTGCCGTACCTGCTGGCGTCCCACGAATCCGTCCTCGGCTATCTCTTCGGTTACCTGGACGAGGAGGGCTACGCCGGCACCGGCGACAACCGCCGCTACGCGGTGCTCCGTCTGGTCCTGCCCGACTCGTGGGCCCTGCCTGCCGCCCTGGCCGTGCTCACCGCGGCGGCTCTGCTCGTCCTTCGCCGGGGCGACGGCCGCCGCCCGTGGCGGGGAGCCCTGGTGGTCACCGGTACCGCGTTCCTCGTCTTCACGCCCGGCTACTCCTGGTACGCCCTGCTGGTCGTCGCGCTCGCCGCCCTCGACGGCCGCTGGGAATGGCTCGGCATCCCGCTCGCCGGTGCCGTCTCCTACCTGAGCCCTCAGGCCGGCCTCGGAACGGCCGCCTACGCCGTCGCGACACTGGCGGTCGTCGCCGGCTGCGTCGCACGCATGGTGCTCAACGATCCGCCCTCCTCGACAAACCGCGCCGCACCGCGTACAGCAGCCCCGAGACGCCGAAGAGCACCACGGTGATCAGCAGCCAGCGCGCGAGATAGGGGGAGGTGCTCAGTCCGACCGCCCAGCGATAGTCAGGGTCGGCGCCGCGGAGAACGAGCGGGAACCACACCAACAGCAGCAATCCGGACAGTGCGGCCGGCACCCGCAGGTGATTGAGCACAGCGGGCCGTGGCGTCCGGCGCGATGCCCGCCTGGTCAGAGTCTGGGTGGCGGCGTCGGCGGCGGAATACGCTGGATACAGCACCAGATCGTGCAAGATGATCGCACCCACGAACCAGGCGGCGAACCCCAGCCAGATGCCGGCGGCGACGACCCGGGTGGTGACATAACCCGCGGCCACGAAGCAGGCCACCAGCAGGAGAAGGTGCCACAAGGGGGCACCGTAGCCGCTCACCCGCCGGCTCACGCGGTCTCCACGCGGAAGTCGAGTTCGCGCACCCATTTGGTGTTGTGCACCCCCGGGGCGTTCGGCACGATGATCCGCGCCGGGTATCCGTGGTCGAGCGACAGGTCGGTGCCGTTCACCCGCAGCGCGAGCAGGGAGCGCGGGTCGGCCACCTGCCGGGCGCTCAGCGACGCCTGGCCGAAGTAGCCCACACGCTGCAGGGACCTGGCCGTGACTCCCGCCGAGCCGGGCGCCGCTCCGGCCAGGCGGGCCAGGTCCGCGAGCCGTACGCCGGTCCAGGTCTGCTCGGTCGACCAGCCCTCCACGCAGGCGATCGGAAGCGCGTAGGTGTGCAGCGGCATCGCCAGCAGGTCCTCGCGGGACAGGTGGAGCCGGCCCGGGCCGGCGACCGTCAGCCGCCACCGCGCGCCCGTCTCCGCCGCGGTGACGCCCAGGCTCGCCGCCGTCTTGTTGATCTGGAAGTCGTTGGGCCCGGTGCCGTAATCGCGGCCGTGCGGGGCCAGCAACGCCGTACGGCGCAGCGGCCCGTCCACCGTCTGCCCCACCGACAGGCCGAACATCATCACCGAACCCCCGCCGACGAACGCCAGCAGCCCGCGCCGGGACATGGTGGGCGGCGCCGGGTCCGTGGCCACCAGGCCGTCGGGGTCGGGCGGTTCGGGCCGCGTGCCGGCCAGGCCTGTGCGCAGCTCGCGGCGCAGATCCCGCGACCGCACCGCCCGGATCGCCTTCGGCAGCC
This sequence comes from Nonomuraea sp. NPDC049709, assembly GCF_040674815.1. Classification (NCBI taxonomy): domain Bacteria; kingdom Bacillati; phylum Actinomycetota; class Actinomycetes; order Streptosporangiales; family Streptosporangiaceae; genus Nonomuraea; species Nonomuraea sp. NPDC049709. The sequence continues at coordinate 115,088 of NZ_JBFANM010000013.1, read as the reverse complement.
GCACGACGACGTGGACGGCGAGCGCGGCCAGGAAGATCCACGCACCGTACAGATGCGCCGGGTAGAAGGAGAACGGGAAGACGTAGAAGACCTGGATGTTGAGGATCCCGGTGACGAACTGGAACACCGCGCCGCCCACCAGGAGCACCAGGCTGGCCCGCTCGATGGCCTCGGCGATCGAGCGCGCGGGCGGCCAGGCGAACAGCTTCGGGATCACCGACCACAGCTTGGCCAGCAGCACCGGCACCAGCGTCAGCCCGACGATGACATGGGCGCCCTGGGTGAGCCGGTACATCCAGGCCGGATCCGTGGGCCAGTCGAAGAGATAGAAGCCGAGCAAACCCTTGGTGGGGGTGGTGTCGTTCCCCGGCAGTCGCGGCTGGTAGGCGGCGTACGACAACAGCCCGGTGACCGCGACGATGACCAGCCCGGCCAGCAGGACCAGGCCGAGCACCGACGTGAGCCACGGGCCACGCAGCGGGCTGCGCCAGAACCCGGGCCGGAACGGCCCGGGAGGCCCGGCCCGCAACCACGCCGCCGACCGCGACTCCCCACCGGTCGCGTCCCGGGCACGTCTGGGCGGCGTATCCGGCATTGATCCCCCCGAAGCCGATGTCGGATGCTGCTCTCCTTACCGGTTACCTCACCTTCTATGCCTCGTCACGGTACGCATTCGGCCAGTCCGATCGCATCGACCGGCGACTCCTGTTCCGGGGATATGCCGGTCCCGTGGCCGCCGTACGCCGGCATCCTGCTGACCGAACGGGCCGCCGTCAGCATGTCGTAAGGATTGAGCACCCTACGTCGTCTTACTGTCGATCACGTGGTCCAAATTATGATCATCGCCAAGGAGCCGGTGGCCGGGAGGGTCAAGACCCGGCTGACCCCGCCGTACAGCCCCGACCAGGCAGCGGCCCTCGCCGAGGCCGCTCTCCGCGACAGCCTGCTCGCCGTCTCCGCGGCACCGGCGACCCAGCGGATACTCGCCCTGGACGGGCTGCCGGGCAGCTGGCTGCCGCCGGGTTTCGTGGTGATCCCGCAGCGCGGCACGGGCCTGGACGAGCGCTTGGCGGCGGCGTTCTCCGACGCGTACCGGCTCCGGCCGGAAGCCGTCGTGCTGATCGGCATGGACACTCCGCAGGTGACTCCCGCTCTGCTCGGGGAGGCGGTGGCGGCCTTGGAGCGGCACGACGCCGTGTTCGGCCCGGCCGCGGACGGCGGCTTCTGGCTGCTCGGCCTGCGCGAGCCGGACCCTACGCTGCTGCGCGGGGTGCCGATGTCGCATCCGGAGACCGGCAAACTCCAGCTCGACCGGCTGGATCGGGCCGGGCTGACCGTCCACCTGCTGCCCGAGCTGACCGATGTCGACACCGCGGTGGACGCCGTCGCGGTGGCCGAGCGGGCGCCCGCTTCCCGCTTCGCCGCCACGCTACGGGAGCTGAGCCGATGATCGGGCAGATCTACGCCGACGCGCTCGCCGGCGCGACCGCCGAGATCGAGTACGTCGACGGCACCCGCGTCCCGATGGAGACCGCGCGCTGGTTCGAGCCGGTGGACGGCGACGACGCGCTCCTGAGCAGGTGCGCCAGTCCGACGCTGGACATCGGCTCGGGTCCCGGCCGGCTCACCGTCGCGCTGACCCGCCGCGGCGTTCGGGCCCTCGGCATCGACATCACCCCGCGCGCCGTCGCCCTCACCCGCAGGGCGGGAGGCTTCGCGCTGCTCCGCGACGTCTTCGACGAGGTCCCGGGCGGTGGCCAGTGGGCGACGGCGCTGCTCGCCGACGGCAACATCGGCATCGGCGGCAACCCCGCGACGCTCCTGCGCCGGGTCAGGCAGCTGGTCCGGCCGGGCGGGAACGTCCTGGTCGAAGTCGCGCCACCCGAGACGAAGAGCCGAGTCGACCGCGTACGGCTGCACCGCGGCCCGCTCGCCGGGGACTGGTTCGGCTGGGCGACCGTGTCGGTGAGCGACATCCAGCGGGTGGCGCACGCCGGCGGCTTTCCGGTCGTGGACTGCTGGACGGCTCAGGGCCGCTGGGTGGCCTGTCTGAGCTAGACGGCCGCTCGACCCGCTCAGCCCCGCGACCGCGCCCACGGGGTGGGCCTTCCGGACGTCGCCTTGGCGATCGGGTAGAGCACGAAGCACAGGAAGGCCAGCGCCAGCACCGCCGGCGGCACGCCGCCGAGCAGCAGCCGCACGCCGGTGACCACGCTCTCCGGCTGCTCGGCGGCGCCCGCCCGGTAGCCGGAGGCCGAGAGCACGACGCTGAGCATGACCGCCTGCAACGAGGTCGACCAGCGCACGACGAAGCCGTTCATCCCCATGTACATGCCTTCGCGCCGCAGCCCGGTGCGCCGCTCGTCCTCGTCGATCACCTCGGCGAGCAGGATCTCCAGCAGCACCATCATGCCCGCGATGCCCGCGCCCACGGCGACACCGGTCGCCACGGCCAGCGGCAACGAGCCGACGACCAGGAAGGGCATCAGGGCCAGGCCGTAGACCACGATCGCGATGAGGACGGCCCTGCGCGGGCCGACCCTCGTGGTCACCCGGCTCCAGACGTAGACCAGCGGGATGGCGGTGATGAAGACCGCGCCCAGGATGAGGGTGTTGGCGGTGTCGGGCTCGCCGAGCGCGTACTTCGTGAAGAACGGCACCCCCGCCTGCAGCAGGGCGAAGGTCACCTGGAGCAGGAAGCCGCCGGCCACGTAGGCGAGGAAGGCCCGGTTGGCCAGGGTGTAGCGCACGGCCGTGAAGAAGCCGAAGTGCTCGCGCCCGACCTGGGCCCGCTCGCGCGAGCCGGTCAGCGACAGGGCGAAGAACGCCAGCGCCACGACGGCGAAGCCGATCCCCATGGCCGCCCAGCCGACGGCCTGGTAGAGCAGCGGCGCGGCGGCGACACCGACGATCATGCCGACGATGCCGAAGAGCTGCCGCCACGAGGCCGCCCTGGCCCGCTCGACGATGGTGACGAACATCTCCGGGAAGAGTGCGACGTAGTTGAGCACCACCACCACGTGGAGCACGTCGTAGACCAGCACCACGACCAGGAAGTACCAGAACCGCGCCGTCGAGCCCTCGACCAGCGGAATCCAGATGAGGGCGAAGGTGGCGGCGAGCGGCGCCATGCCGACCGTGATGTACGGCAGGCGCCGGCCCCACCTGCTGCGCGTCCGGTCGGACAGGTGGCCGACGAGCGGGTTCAGCACGGCGTTGAGTGCACCGTGGACGACCATGGCCAGCCCGATCAGTGCCGGGTCCACGCCCAGGTGGTCGATGTAGTAGAAGGTGGCGTAGGTCGCGAACGCCTGACCGAGCAGGTTGACGGCCAGGTTGCCGGAGCCGTACCTGATCAACGGGACCTCTGCAGGTCACGCAGCTCGCGCCAGCCGATCAGGCTGACGTCCTCGTCCGTCAGCGCCTGCCGTACCTCCGGGTCGGTGAAGACGCGCAGCTCCATGGCGCGCTTCTCGTAGTGGGGCATGATGTGCCGCAGCTCGTCCGTGTCCTCGAAGGGATGGATGTAGATCTCGGTGACGCCCGGTCTCAGCGAGCGGATCAGCTCGATCATCTCGAGCTTGAAGCTCTCGTAGGTCTCGCCCTCCCGCTGGTGGAAGGGGAGCGTCCACAGGCGGTCGAGGATCACCACGCCCGCCGCGTCCGCCCGTGCCGCGGCCGCCTCCGCGAAGGGGTCCAGCTCGGGCGGCAGGCCCATGCCGTCCAGGGTCCGGGGCAGGCGGAACGGCAGGCCGTACTCCGCGCAGACCTCCAGCGCCTCGGTGAGGAAGTCACGGCCTGTGGCCAGGCCGTACAGGCTGCCCATGTGGTTGTCGGCGTGCGACGGGTCCAGGCCGAGGGCGACGGCGCGGTCGATCTGGGCGACCAGCTCGGCGCGGATCTCCGCCGGGTCGGCCTGCTCCTCGACCGTCTTGGACTCGCGCGGGAAGTAGCCCGCCGCGTCGCGCAGGCTCGCTCCGCCGGTCAGCGGGCTCCAGCGGTAACCCTCCCACTCGCTGGTCAGCGTGAGATGCACGCCCACGTCCCAGCCGTGGCGGGCGACGGTGGCGATCGCGTCGGGGGCCCACGGGCACGGCGTCATCACCGTGGCCGAGCTGATCGCGCCCGCCTGGAGCAGGGAGGTGATGCCGGTGTTGGCCGCGCGGCACATGCCGTAGTCGTCGGCGTTGATGATCAGCTGTCGGGTCACGGGGGGCTGCCCTTTCAGTCGGTCGCTTCGGATGACGCGCTTCAGTCGGTCATTTCGGGAAATGCGCTTCAGGTGGTCGCTTCGGTGAACACGCTTCAGGTAGTCGCTTCGGGAAACACGCTTCAGGTAGTCGCTTCGGTGAACACGCGCTCGCGGACGTGCTCGTGGGCCACCAGCGCGGCACCCTGCACAACGGCGCCGCCGGGCACGCCCGACCCGGTGACGTCGACGGCCAGCTCGGGAGCGTCCGCGAGCAGGTGGCGGCGGACCGGCTCCAGCAGCACCTCGGTGCCCTCTCCCCCGACGACGAACAGCTCGGGCTCGATGACCAGGGCGATCGCGCCGATCACGTGCGCCAGCCGCCGCGCGATCGCGTCGGCCGCGTCGATCGCCACCGGCTCACCCGCTGAGGCCATCGCGAGAAGCTCCGCCGGGCTTCCCTCGAACCCCTGCTCCCGGGCGATTCCCCGCGCGTTCAGGACCTCGCTGCCCAGCGCCGTCGCCGGATGCGGCAGGAAGCCGACCTCGCCCGCGCCTCCGGCGAACCCCCGGTGCAGGCGTCCGCCGATCACCACCCCGGCGCCGAGCCCCGCCCCGACCCTGAGCAGCACGAAGTCCTCGATCCCGCGTCCCGCGCCCCTGCGCTGCTCGGCCACCGCCGCCAGGTTGACGTCGTTCTCCAGCAGGATCGGGTACGGCAGGCGTGCCTGAAGCTCCACCCCCAGCGTTGCGGCCCCGGGCAACCCGCGCGAGGCCCGGATGCTCTTGCCGTCGCGCGCCACGATCGCCGGCACCCCGACGACCGCCTCACCGACCGTCCGGCCACCGGCCACCTCCGCGGCCACCTCCGCGGCCACCTCCGCGGCCAGCTCGGCGACGATCCCGGCGAACCCTCCGGCAGCGGGACCACCCGCCGGGACCGCCCGCTCTGCCCCCGCGCCCCCCAGCTCCCGCTCCGCCCGGCAGACCTCCGCGCCCGCCAGGTCGACCAGCACGGCGCTGACCCGCTCGGCCGCGACGTCGATCCCGATGGCGTGCCCGCTGCCGGGGGCGGTCTCGTAGAGGGTCGCCGCCGGACCGCGCCGCTCGGTGTCGAGCCCCGCCTCCCGCACGACCCCGCGTGCCAGCAACTCCTGCAGCGCCTGGGAGACGGTGGTCTTGGACAGCCCCGTGGCCCGGACGAGCTCCGGCCGGCCGGTCGGTCCCTGGGCGTCGACGGCCTCCAGCACGGCCCGCGTGTTGATGGACCACAACAACGCCTGCGGTCCCGCCATCGCCACCACCCAAGATCAGTAGGTCGGAAACTTTCCTACTGGCCGCATTTCTATCCTCATCTGGGCAAGGCTGGCAAGATGGCGGCTGCGGCTCCATCGTCCGGAACCGGCCCGCGATGTGGTGGAGAGGCGCCGAGTTCGCGAAGCCGACCGTCTGACGGTGGGGCACCGGCCCGGTACGGCCGGCGCCCCGTCACGCATGCCGGGCGGAATCCACAGGATTCACTACCGCCGGAGCCTGGCCTTGACGGCCGCGGTCACCACCGTGTCCTTCTCGGCTGAGGTCATCAGCCCGGCTCGGATCCACTCGTCGGCGGTGCGGGCCACCGTGGACACGAAGCGGCCCTGGTTGGCGAAGGGCGCCCTGGCCCAGACCGCGTCCAGGAACGTCACCGAATCCTCCCGCGCGTAGTTCGGCACCCCGGAGTCCTGCTTCCCGAACACGATCTTCGGTTCGACGCGATGGAAGTAGGCGTGGTAACGGTCGGTGTCGCCGAGGTAGAACGGCACCAGTGGCAGCTCGTGCGTGGTGAACGTCATCGACGCGGTGGGCGTCATGGTCTGCGCGAGGTCACCGGACAGCGTGAAGTCCTTGTAGAAGGAGAACTCGCGGAAGGTGGTCTCGTTGCTCTTGGCGACCATCGGCACGGGGCCGTACGCGATGCTCTGGGTGGTCGGGATGTCCAGCGCCTTCTCCACCCGCAGCGAGAACGGCATCGAGACCCTGATCCGGTCGCCACGCCGCCAGTGCCGGTTGAGCGTCACGTATTCGCCGGGCTCGGCGTCCACTTTCTGCTCGGCCCCGTTGACCAGCACCTTGAACCCCTTCTCCACCCAGTACGGAACGCGGAGTTTCACGGCCAGCCGGCCCGTGCCCTCCACGGTGAGCGTGGTGACGCCCGCGGGGTCGGCCGGATAGTTCGTGCTCTGTTTGACGATGAAGCCCTTTTCCGCCCAGCGCAGTTCCGAGGCCAGGTAGAGATTGACGTAGAGCGTCGAGTCGTCCGCCGACCGGAAATAGATCGAGTCCTGGAACTTGGTGTGGCTCTCCAGCCCGGTGCCGCCGCAGCAGGTGCCGAGATTGCCGTAACTGCGGGAGGCGCCCGGCCGCATGGGGATGAAGTAGGTCACCAGCGGGTCCGTGGCGCTGTCGACGTTGCGGCGCGAGGCGAGGATCTGGCCGTAGAGGCCGCGCTCGTAATACTGCATGTACTTCGGGTTCGCCGTGTGGAAGAACAGGTTCCGGCTCAGTTTCAGCATGTTGTAGACGCAGCAGGTTTCGGCGTTGTTCGTGCCGAGGGTGCCGACGATGACGCCGCGCGCGCCGAAGAGCTCGCCGTTGTCGGTCGGTCCGGCCATTCCGCCGTCGGTGAAGGTGCGATGGGGTACGACCATGTCCCAGAAGTTCACGGCGGCGTCGAAGTAGCGGCGTTCCTGGTTGCGCTCGAAAACGGACAGGTAGCCGATGAACTGGGGGATGTGCTGGTTGGCGTGTTTCCTGTTCAGCGTGTCCTCGTTGGCGACGGTGGCCGCGAGGAGCGCGGTGTTGTCGAAGCACTTGGCCGTCGCCAGATATTCTTCCTTGCCGCTGATGGCGTAGAGGTCGGCCATCACGCTGTTCATGCCGTTGTACTCGCCCGCGATGTAGATGCTCCACATGCGGTCGAGCTGCTCCCGGGGAAGGTGACCCAGCCGGCTGTGGACCCAGTCCCCCATCTTCATCACGATCTCGAGCGCCTGCTCGTTGCCCGCGTACTGGTAGGCGTCGAGCAGCCCACGCATGATCATGTGGCAGGTGTAGTAGGGCGCCCAGATCGTCGGGTACGTGGCGTACTGCTCCAGCAGGATGAACTGCGTCTCGGGATAGGCGGCCAGGAAGCCGGGATGGCTGGGGCCGGGGTGCCCGCTGGGCTCCGACACCAGCCGGGCGTCCCTCCCGTTGCCGGAGGAGTCGCCCGCGCTCTCGCCGCTCTCCTCGTCGAAGCGGTACCACGCGACGTTGCCGCCGCCCAGCCCGCCGTCCGCACCGGTCGTCAACGCCGCGATCTCCGCCCCGGTCAGGGCGCGGTCGTAGATCTGGAACTCGTCCACCGAGGCTTTCAGGTACGCGTCGCCGTACTGCGATTTCCCGATCCAGTTGTTGCCGGTCTGGCCGAGGCTGGACGGTTTGAGGGTCATGGCGGTGTTCGTGCCGACCGGGGCGCCGTTCACGTAGAGGGTTCCGGTTCCCGCCGACAGGGTGACCGCCACGTGCGTCCACTGGCCGGCGGGTAACTGGCTGGTGCCGTTGATGCGCTGCTCGCCGCTGCCGCCGCTGGTGGTGATGGCGAACCTCGGCGCGGAGCCGGCGCTCACCGCCAGGAACATGTTACGGCTCGTGCCGGTGCCGAAATCGAAGATCCGGGACCAGCTGGTGACCGCGGCCGGGTTCAGCCAGACGGCGATGGTGAAGTCGTCGAGGGCGCTGACGATGCCGGCGGGCAGCGACACGTACTGGGGGCCGTCGAGCTTCGCCGCCTTGCCGAACTTCCCCGCCACCCTGGCGACCGGGGTCGGCGGAGGCGCGGGTTGCCCGACCTTGGCGGCCAGCGCGTCCTGGCACTCGCCGAGCGCCTTGACCATGTAGTCGACCTTGTCCTTGAAGAACGGATCGCCGGAGCCCGCGTACGCCAGGGCCAGCGCGCTGACGAAGTGCCCGCTGTAGTGGCCGCGCAGGTTGCCCGTGGCGTCCTCCCACCCGCCGGGCGGCTGGGCGCCCAGCGTGTCCAGCTCGGCGTTGGCCCGGAAGTTGGCCAGCATCCGGTCGGCGGGATAGGACCTCAGGAAGTTCAGCATCCGGTCGCGGTTGACGCTGAACAGGCTCTCCCCCAGGGTGACCTGGCTGTTCGCGAACGGCTTCACGATCCAGGAGCCCGGCTGCGGCGGGTCGTGTTGCGGCGGCGGGGCTGTCGTCGTACGAGCCGCCTGGGCGGCGCCGGGCGGGAGCAAGGTGAGTGCGGACGGCGTCGCGACCGCCAGCGCCGCCAACCGCAGCGCCTCGCGCCTGGGCATCATGTTCGGCATCTCACTGTCCTGTCGTGCTCGGGACCGCCGGATGATAGCGCTAACATTTCCGCGCCGAGCAATCAGGCGATACGTGATGGGTCACATTTCGCGAGTGTTAACGATCTCCTTGCGTCCGTCAAGGTTCGAATCCGCCGTAGTGATGGACCCGTAGCAGTGCGGCGCCGGCCGCGATCAGGGCAAGCACGACGGCGACGGCGGTCCGGACGGGACGCGTCATTCCTGCTCGGGTCGATGACCGGGCCTGGAGCCCACCGGTGTCAGCGGGGGTGGTAGCAGCAGCGCCCGCCAGTCGCGATCGTGGCGCGGAGTTCTTCGCCGATCGCGTCGTCGGCCTCGGTGATGCGGGTCAGCGCGCGCCGGATGGCCTTGCCCACCGCGATTCTGGCGCGTTCCTCGTCGTCGGTGAACGGGCGGACGCGCCCGCCCAGGCCGGTGGCGGCGGCCAGTTCGGCGGCCAGCCAGTCACGTTCGGCGCGCAGCGCCACGGCGCGCTCGGTGTCGTTCAGCGACTCCAGCTCGGCGATCTCGGCCTGCAGTTCGAGCAGCCGCTCCTTGTAGGTGCGTTCGGCGAGCTGGTCCAGCACCGGCTGGACCGAGACGGGCATGCCGGTGTCATCGCCCCGGACCGGGGCCTCCGCCCGCGTGGCGCGGGAGGCGCTCCGGGACGTCCGGCCGGCCGCCAGGTCGGTCGCGCGGATCTCCCGCCCAGGGTTGGCGATCAGGATCGCCAGGTACCGGACGCCGACGCTGTCGTCGACCCGCGCGGTCCGGCCGTTCAGCTCGAACTGCCACTGGCGGCCGTGACGCCGGCAGGTCGCGCGGGGAGTCCTGGAGCGGGGAGCGGTTCCGGCGGGGAGGGTCATGCCCAGCTCGGTGGCCTCCTGCTCGGCCAGGGCCAGCTGCTGCCGGGCCGGCGGATAGCCGGTCCCGTGGCGCATGCTCAGGGTTTGTCCCAGCCGCCACCGGGACAGCACCGCCGCCGGCCAATGGCCCAGGCCGAGGTTGGCCTGCACGGCCTGGCCGAGATGCTCGACGGCGGTGCCCAGGTCGCCGATGGTGAGCGCGGCCATGCCCAGGGCGTGGTGGGTCGAGCCGAAACAGGCGATGCCCAGGCCGGCCATGGCCGGCAGCCGGGCGTACGGGGTGAGCAGGCGGTAGGCCTGGGCCGCGGTGTCGGTGTCGTCGAGCAGGTGGGCCGCTTCGGCAACGCCGTGCATCGCCGCCAGCCAGCTTTGGGAGCGTGACGAGTCGGCCAGGGCCGGTCCGCGCGACCGGGCCAACATCCCGGCGGCCAGGCGGCGATCTCCCGCACAGGCGGCGGCCACCGCCAGGGCGGGGAAGTAGGCGTGGTCGGCGAAGCCGAGCCCCGGGGAGTGGACCAGCTCCGCGAGTGGTTCGAGGAGCTCGGCGGCTCGGCCCTGGTACCAGCGGATCGCCGTCAGCTGCATGCCGTGCCGGCCGGGGGCGTCGTGGTCACCGGCGTCCGTGCCGCGCTGGGCGCAGGCGGCCGCGAGGGTTTCGGCCTGGGTGAGGCGGCCGGCCCGGATGGTGAGCATGACCTTGATGGCGTCGGCGACGAACCCGGCCGCCAGGTGACCGCGGCGCGCCAGATGATCGCCCAGCTCCCGCAGCGAGCGTTCGGCGCGTGGGTCGGCGGCCAGGAACAGATCGACGGTTCGCCACAGCAGCCCCGTGAGCAGGTCACCACGGCGGCCGGTGCGAGCCGCCTGGCCGATCAGGTCGAGGGCCAGCTCCCCCCGGAGGGTCTCGTGCTCGGGGCTCATCAGGCAGTGGTGGGCCAGGCTCAGCGCCTCTGCCGTGGCCACCGGGTCGCCGCTCGCTCTGGCCTCGGCCAGTGTCCGGAGGATCGTGGCGTGCTCGCCGAGACGATAATCCTCCTCGCCGTGCAGCCGGGCCCGCAGCCGTACGGCCAGCGACGAGTTCGGGTCGATGCCGGTCAGGGCGTGTCGTTGACGGGCCCGCACCTGGGTGGCCTCCACGGCGGTGCGGTGTTCGTGCACCCATACGCCGCTCATTCCCAGGGCGGCCCGGGCCATGGCGAGGTCGTCGCCTTGGCGCTCGGCCGCCTGGTAGGCGGCCTCGAACCGCTGCCGGCCGGCCCTCAGGTCACCTTCGACGTGGAGTGCCCGCTCCGCCCGGAGGAGCGCGAACTCCACGTCATCGGACGGGGTTGGGCGCTCCTTCAGCCGGCTGACAATGCTCACCATCGATCCCTCGTGTCGGCCGCTCCCCCGCGGCTGGCTCCGGACGGTCGGCTCGAGAGGTTGTTACGAAGAGTCGTGACGGCGTGTGTCATCCTGCGACTCCCCCGTCCGGCAGCAGCGCGACGGCTCGGTCGGCCTCGACGGGATCGACCACCGGTGCACGACCGGTCAGTCCGGGGGCGGCGGCCCGCAGCGTGGCCTCGATCTTCGGCCAGGCCATGCCCGGCGGTACGGCGACCATGGTGATGTCCGCGACGCTGTCCCATCGCCGGAGCTGCTCCTGCACGCCGGCCGCGTCTCCGTACGCGGTGAACTCGTCCAGCAGGATCTGTGCCGCGTCGGGCACGATCCCCGGCTCCCGGCCGGCGGCCGGGTTGACGGCCCGGACGAGTTCGACCTGCTCGCCGAGGCCCTGCGCCGAGACGAGGCGCGGGTACACCTCGCCCATGGCCGCCAGGTAGAACGCCGTGCATGCGGCCGCGGCGGCTCGGGCCGCGCCGATGTCCGGGTCCACGATGGTGAACGGCCCGGCGGCCACGGTGATCGGCTCGCCCGGCCGGCCCACGGCGGCCCGGAGCCGCCTGATCTCGGCGGCCAGTTCACGACACCGATCGCGGCGCAGGTAGAGCGGGAACCAGCCGTCGGCCAGCTCGGCGGCCACCCGGATGGTCCGCTCACCGGTGGCGGCGATCCAGATCGGCAGGTCCGCGACGGGAGGCTGGCCGAGCCGCAGGGGTCGGGCCTCCGGTACGACCGCCGGCCGGGCCCGCTCACCGGCCAGCAGAGCACGCACGTTCTCCGTGACCTGCCGCAGCCGCCCCGCCGGCCGGGTGAACCGGACCGCGTGCCAGCCCTCCACAAGCTGCCGGGTGCTGGCCCCCAGGCCGAGCACGAACCGGCCATCGCAGATCTGGTGCAGGGTCGCGGCGGTCATCGCGATCGTCCCGGGGGTGCGGCCCCACACCGACAGGACGCCGGCCATGAGCTTGATCCGCCGGGTCACGGTCGCGATCTCGGCCAGCAGTACGGTCGAATCGAGGCCCCACCCCTCGGCCACAGAGAAGATCTCGTAGCCCAGTTCGTCCGCGAGCGTGGCCATGCGCACAATGACGTCGCGCCGGATCTCCATCGGTGTCAGCGCGATGCCGCGCCGTTCGGCCGTCATCCCGGCACCCCTCTGCGCGCGATCGTGATCCAGGTCTGGCGGGAGAACCCCTGCAAGGCACCGGACGGCGAGTAGAGGGCCGAGCCGGCGTACAGCTTGCGACCGAACACGCCCTCCAGCCATCCGACCACGACGTGTGCGTCGTGCGCGGCGACCGGCTCCTCCAGCCACGCCGCCATCCGGCCGAGGACGATCGGGCCATCGACGTGGCCGAACCACATCGCGGCCCAGCCTGCCGGGCAGTCAAGCGCGGCCCAGGCGTACTCCGGCCTGATCGACTCACCGGCCAATGCGCCGCCGGTCGGGTGCCAGGCCGCCGCCAGAAGATCGCGGGCGGCCAGCGGACCGGGGAAGATGCGAAAGGCATCGGCATCCGCGCGTTCTGTTCCGCAGACCACACAGCGCGGGAAGCCGCTCGAGGTGAAGCCTGGGAAGGCCGCGCCGGCCGCCGAGGCCTCGGCGACCGTCGGCGGCTTCGGCGCGCGGCTCACCAGCCGGGTCGTGACGGCCTCGGCGACGAGGGTTCGCCCGTCGTACAGTGCAAGACCACCGTCGCGCGGTTCCAGCCCCAGCGCGACGCCGAGCCGCACCGGTTTCCTGAGCGTTATCTCGGCGTCCGCCGGCAGGTACGGCGACAGCAGCCCGCAGGTGTAGCCGCCGTGGGCGGATGCGGGTGGACCCTCGAAGGCGGGGTCGATGACGATTTCCTTGTTCGGCACCCCACGAAAGCTAGTTGGCGCGGCATCTGGGCGAATCAGACGTTCTACCTAGACAATGGCCGGCTTCCCACCGGGATCGGCCTCGCTGACCGGGTCCGGGGCGGAAACTACCTACGCAGCAGCCCGCGGCTCTGCCGCTGCTCGCTCACCCATACCGCCATCTGAGCGCGCGATCGCACGCCGAGCTTGGTACGCACGTGCTCCACGTGCGCGTCGACCGTCCGTACCGACACGCCCAGGAGCCGGGCGATCTCGGCGTTGGTCAGCCCTTCGGCGATATGGGCCACGACCTGCAGCTCACGATCGGTGAGCCGGGGGTCGGTGGACAGCCGGCCCGTGCCGCCGGCCCGGTCGCGCAGGAACGAGAGAATCGTGGCCGCGGCGATGTCCTCGCCCTCGAAGTAGATCGGCTGCATCCGGCCCTCCAGTGCGACAAGCTGTGCGCCCGGGATCAGCGAGGCCAGCTCGCGGCCCAGCTCGAAGGGCACGGCCCGGCTGCCACGCCGATGGAGCACCAGCGTGGGAACCCGGATCGCCGGCAGGATGTCGGCGACGTCGATGCGGTAGAACATGTCGAGCAGGGCCGCAGCCATCTCGGCCGTCGCGGCGGCCCGCTGCACTCGGGCGAACATGTCGGTCACCTCGGCCGGGGCGCCGGGAAACCAGATGTCGGCCAGGACCCGCGAGCCCATGCCCCAGTGCGCCCCGATCAGCGACAGGATCGAACGCTTGACAGGGTCCGGCGCGAGATCGCCGCCCCGGGCACAGCTGCCGTAGACGAGCAGCGACGCGACGGCGTCGGGGTTGCGGACGGCATGAGCGGCCGCCACCTGCCCGCCCTCACAGGATCCGAAGATGGTGTACCGCTTGAGGCCCAGATGCCCGATCAGCGCGTCGAGCGTCTCGAGTTCGGACTCCAGCGTGAAGGCCTCCCGCGGACGGTCGGACAGGCCGCAGCCCAGTTTGTCGTACCGGATGACGGTGTGGTCCTGTGCCAGCGCTTCGACGAACCGGCGGTGGGAGGGCATCTCCCACGCCAGGCCCAGATGCGACACCCAACCGAGGAGGTACACGATCGGCGGGCCGCTGCCGACGACCGAGTAGGCGATGCGACCACCTGGCGTGGAGGCGAACCTCACTACCTGCTTCACCGGGCCAGCATGTCACCGCGGTTGCCGCCTGTCACAGGTCGAACGACGATTTTCCGGCCACCGTTCGCGGGCGCCCACCACTCCCCTCAACGCCCTGTGACTGGTGTCTCTCCATAGGCGTGACATCCCGTTCCATCGCGCATCACCTTCCAGGGCGATGGCGATTGTCAACCGTCGTACCGGTTCGCGGGCCTCGGTGCCAAGGAACGGCGAGCCCGATCTGGGCGACCTGCGTGCGCTCGCCGCCAAGTGCCTCTCCACGGCCCTGTCCCAGCGTCGTCCCATGGCTCGGAACGCATCGCCGCGCCTGCTCGGCGGGGCAGCGCCGGAGGGTCCGCCGGCCTGGCGGCCGGACCAGGAGACGAAGTCGTTCGCGACGACTGCATCGCCACCCACATCTCATGGCCGATCGCGGCCGGGCCAACCGTCCGGGGCCACACCGCGTACCGCCCAGGCCCGGGCCGTCAGCGTGATGGAGCCGTCAGGGCCGGCGGCCAGCCGGGAACGGAGCAGTTCCCGCAGGGCGCTCCGTCGTTCCTCGGCCAGGGCCATGACGTACCCAGGAGCCGGTCCCTGGCCCCCGAGGAACGGCCGCCAGTAGTCGTCGAAATCGGCGAACGTGGTGAGGACCTCGATGGGCGCAACGGTCACCCCGCCCAGACCGGCGTCCGCCCACAGCGCGCGGAGAGCTTCCGGTCGGCACAGCGGAAAACGGTGCCCTTCGTCCAGCTCGGCCGCGGCCGGGTCGATCTCGGTGGCGGCGTCCCAGAAGTACCGCATCATCTCCATCCCGGCGACGTAGTCCCACACATAGGCGGCGACGGTTCCACCCGGAGCGGCGACCCGGGCCAGCTCGGCCGCGGCCCGGCCCGGCTCGGGGACGAAGTTGAGCGTCAGCCCGCTGACCACGGCATCGAAGCGGCGGTCGGTCAGAGGCAGCGACTGCGCGTCGCCCTTGAGAAAGGTTGTCCGCGGATCGGCGACGCGGGCGCGAGCGCTCGCCAGAAACCCGTCGGAAGTATCGATGCCCAGGACATCCGCGGGATCCGCCACCGCCAGGATCGTTGCGGTCAATGCCCCTGTGCCACATCCCACATCGAGCCACCTCCTGCCGCCGGGCACGTCCAGCCAGTGCAGGAAGGCCTTCCCGACTCGGCGGCTCCATCGGCCCACATACGCCTCGTAGGCGTCGCCGACGGCCCAAATCTCTTTGGCCATGCGGTACCTCGATCTCTTGGGAGGACATGTGCCTTCCGCCGGCGCCGTGGTGAGGCGGTGGCATGAGTTGCAGGCGTACGCGCACACGGTATTCGAGCTCGGCCGGCGTGTGGGCGTGGACCGTCCACCAGGTGGACGACGCTCCGGGCACCGGCTCCCGGCCTGCCCAGGATCCGATGCTGCCGCCGGTCCGCTGAGCCATGCATTCGTGTTGCGAGTGGACCTGGGCCGACCGCCGGACCGGGTGACTTAATGGCCTTCCACGAAAAAGGGGGAGCCATGGCGATGAACGAAGAGCGTTTCATGGAGTTTCTGGCCAAGTTCGTCAGCGATGTGGGCGCCACGATGGCGGCGGGCGGCGTGGTGGTGGGTGATCGGCTCGGTCTCTACCGGGCTCTCGCCGACCGGCCGCAGCTGCCGAAGGAACTGGCCGACCGCACGGGTACGGCACCGCGGTACGTGGAGGAGTGGCTGCGGGGGCAGGCCGCAGGCGGCTACGTCGAGTACGACGCCGCGACGGGCGAGTACTCCCTGACCGAGGAGCAGGCGTACGCACTGACCGATCCGGATGGACCCGTGCTCGGCGGGTTCCAGCTCGCCATCGGCGCGCTGAAGGCAGAGCCGCGGATCACCGAGGCGTTCCGCACAGGCGAGGGCATGGGCTGGCATGAGCACGACGCGGATGTGTTCTCGGGCTGCGAGCGCTTCTTCCGGTTCGGTTACACCGCCGACCTCGTCAGCAACTGGCTGCCTGCGCTCGACCATGCTGCGACGGGGTCGTCGAGGCGATGCGCGGTGGAACGGGATGTCACGCCTATATGGCGACACCCTTCAACGGGCATTCAGAGGAGTCCCAAGGGATCTGCAGGCTCTACAGACGGTGCCACCCCGAGAAGGTCCCGGCTCCGCAACCGGCAGCTGTGGACGGGAGTGCTGGGCGTGCCACTCGTCCTGGTGATCACGCTGAGGATGGCCGACATGCGCGGTGCTGCCATGGCGGTGATCGCCGGAGTGGTTTGGAGTGCCTTGGTCATCAGCGAGGTGGCGTTCGCGGAACGTGTCGGGTTCCTCGAGCGCGCCCGGCCCGTGCTCTACGGGCTGGCCGTCTATCCCCTCCCGGTCTTCACCGTCCTCGCCGTCGTGTCGCCGTTCCTGTCCCTGACGATCTGCGCGATCGTTGCCGGGGTCGTCACGCTGTCCGTGGTCGTCCTGCGCGCGTACCTGGCCCCCAGACCCCCTCCATAGCCCGGGAGGAGGCCGAGGAGGTGCGCGGCGATGGACGAGCGCGTCGATCGTGGCTCACGTGCTGCACGTCCTGACGATGCGTCCATCAAGACGATTGCAAGCGGGAGGCCAGTTCGGGCAACCCGCTTGAAATCGTTCTGTCGCACAGTCTGTTCATCGCGTTAGGAAAGGACACCTCCCGATGACCGTCACCCGGACCCTCGCCCTCGCCCTCGCCACCACCGCCGCCCTCGCCGTTCTGGCCCCCGCAGCCCAGGCGACGACCGCTGCCGATTCGGCCGCCACCGCATGGGGCCCGTACTACGCCCCCGCCCATGGCGCCAAGGCCGCGGGCACCCTGAAGGCCACCGGCGAAGACCACGCCGACCTGCCCACCGCCGACGTCGTGCACATCTCGGGCACGGTCCGCGACTACACCCGCGCCCCCGCCACCTGCGGCTGGGCGGTCTTCCGCATCACCTACCGCTCCGGCAACAACCTGCCGTTCAAGCATCACTCCATCCGCGACTGCTCCTACCGCACCCCCAAGCACTTCTCCTTCAAGCACCGCGACGTCTACCAGGTCGACATCAAGGTCTGCGCCGCGGCCAAGACCACGAAGCCGACCCTCAACTGCCTCTACGCCGGCACCTGGAAGACCCTGTACCTGTCGAAGTAGGAGCAGCCGCTCAGCACCCCACGACGCTGCACGTCGCAGCCGCCCGTGCTCGCAGGTGGAACGACCGGCGTACCGGAACCCGCCGCCATCCGGAGGCAGCAGGACCGGCCCTGGGCCAACGTGCGAGCACGGGCCGCACGTGTCGATGATCTCGGATGGAGCCGTGCCACCGGTTGGCCGGAACGCGTTTGCTACCGGCCCTTTCCTTCGTCAACCAGGTGATCGTGTCCGTCGCGAGCGATGGGGGGCGAAGTGAGCGAGTGGGGCGAGGGGGCTCAGCGTGCTGCGGGCTGCGGCCGCGGACGCACCACGCCAGGCCGGCACCTACCTCTTTCTCACCGAGAACGACGATGTCCTCTACATGGGAAAGGCGGGCAACCTGCGTCAGCGCCTCCGCCGGCACGGGCCGCACAGCGGCGCAGGCGCCCGCGTGGATCATGACAGAGCCGCCGGAGGTCTTCCAGCGCGACGTGCTGCGCCGCCACGCGCTGCCGGACCAGCTCGACGACCAGGCCGCGCACCCCGGCGACCCGACGGCGGTGCGATGGAGCGGGCCTGGCCGGCCGGGGTCGTGGCCGCTCAGCGGGCCGGCAGGGCCCGCCGGGACGGGCCTTAGCGTCGGATGATCAAGAGCGGCGCTCGTTTGTGTACACAACAGGTATGGCGATCCGGGGCGCGGGCACTGGGCTGGAGCGCCGAGGGACTGCGCCGGTTCGGGCCCGGTCGGCTCCAGCTTGCGTACACAATGGCCGCTTGTGAAGCTGATCGGGATTCGTGAGGCACGCGCCCGCCTGGCCGAACTGATCGAACAGGCCGGCGGCGGCGAGCCGACCGTGCTTACCCGGCACGGCCCGGGCCGCAAGCAGGCCGTGCTGCTGCCCATCGAGGCGGCCGCATGGATGCGCCGGGGCCCGCACCAGGCATGCGACCTCGCTGTGGGCCGTCCTCCGGCGCGCCGCACCAGCAACTCGTCGTCTATCAGGCCGAGCCGACCACGCCCACCGCACCGGCGTTCGAACGGTTGCGCGTGCGGGCCGACAACGCGCTGTCAAAAGCGTTGCAGGACGCCGGCCAGGCGCTGACCACACGAACCGACTGACCCACCACAACACGAACAGGACAACACCACGCCGAGAGGCCGGGGCGCTGCCCCGGCCCGCCTCTTCTTCGTGCGCGCCCAGCGCGTCGTCCGCGGCCGGTCCCCTGCACGGCCCCGTCCCTGGTCATATCCCTCCCAGGAATTCCGCAACCCCTCTTACACCTCGCTGACCTGGGCAAATTCATGGATGTCAGCCAAGGAACGAAGGGCACCGCCATGGCCACCTGGTTCATCACCGGAGCATCCCGCGGGCTCGGCGCTGAGATCGCCCGCACGGCCCTCGCCCGGGGCGACAACGTCGTCATCGCGGTCCGCGACCCGGCCCGCGTGCCGGACGACCTCGCCAAGGCCGACCACGTGCTCACCGTCGCCCTCGACGTCACCGACAGTCCGGCCATTCCGGCCGCCGTCCAGGCCGCCGTCGACCGGTTCGGCCGGATCGACGTGCTGGTCAACAACGCCGGCCGCGGCCTGCTCGGCGCGCTGGAGGAGATCAGCGACGCCGAGGCGCGCTCCCTGTTCGACCTCAATGTCTTCGGCCTCATCGACATGACCCGCGCCGTCTTGCCCATCATGCGCCGCCAGGGCTCCGGCAAGCTCGTGCACATCGGCTCGCGGTCAGGGTTCGAGGGCGAGCCCGGGGTCAGCGTCTACAGCGCCTCGAAGTTCGCCGTGGCCGGGATCAGCGAGGCGCTGTCGAAGGAGCTTGCCCCGTTCGGCATCCAGTCGATGGTGGTGGAGCCGGGCGTGCTGCGCACCGACTTCCTCGACGCCAGCTCCCTGTCAGTCCCCGCCGGCCGGATCGCCGCCTATGACGGCACCCCGGCCCACGTGACCCTGGAGTGGGCGGGCACCGCCAACCACACCCAGCTCGGCGACCCGGTCAAGGGCGCAGCGCTGATCTACGAGGTCACCGGCCAGGACAGCCTGCCCGTGCACCTGTACCTGGGTCCCGACACCCTGGAGCGGCTGCAGGCCAAGCTGGAGCAGATCGAGCAGGACCTGGCGCCCTGGCGGGCCAAGTCCGCCGCCACCGCGCACGACGACACCGCGGCCTGACCGACGGCCTCCGGCGCCCCTGCCGCCACAAGCCACCACACACTGTCCGTAGTCTTCTGCGTCCCCACTCCGTTGCGGACGGACCTTCGACTCCCCTCGGGCAGTGTGGACTCGATGACGCGGTCCCTCGCGGCGGTGACGCACCAGGCGCGATCGAAGGCGAGCGGCACGCCGTCGGCCTGCACCAGGCCTTCCACGGAGAACAGCTCGGCATGGTCGTCGGCCAGGCGGCTTGCCGTGGTGATGCAGGTCCCCTGCAGGCCGGGGTGAACAGGCGGTCACGGGCCAGCAGCATCCCGGCCAGGCCGGCGAATCTCCAGCCGTCGCGCAGGCCAGCGGGGGCGGTGCGCCACAGTCACCGACCACATCACCACCAGGACATGACCCCTATGCCGGGGTCAGGCCTGGATGCGCGCCATGAGCAGGGCGATGTCGTCCTCGGCCGGCGCGTCGCCCACGATGGAGCCGATCACAGCCGTGCACACGCGCTCGAGTATCGCCGACTGCGGCGCCGCGTGGGCGAGGGCGTCGCCGAGCCTGGCCATGCCGGCGTCGAGGTCGGTCTGCCGCGTCTCGATCAGGCCGTCGGTGTAGAGGGCCAGCAGGGTCCCGGCCGGCAGGTGCAGGTCGCGGGACTGGAAGCTGCCCAGCCCCACGCCGATCGGGGTGCCGGTGGGCAGCGAAGGGAACGTCACCTCGCCGGACGGGGTCACGATCGCGGGCGGCGGGTGCCCGGCCGTGGCCATGGTGCAGCGGCTGGTCCGCGGATCATAGACCGCGTACAGGCAGGTGGCGCCCATGGCGTCGAGGCCGCGGGCGTCCTCCGCCATCAGGTGGTCGAGGTGGGTGAGCAACTCGTCCGGAGGCAGGTCCAGGTACGCCAGGGTGCGCACGGCCGTGCGCAGCCGGCCCATGGTGGCCGCGGCGTTGATGCCGTGCCCGGTCACGTCGCCGACGACCAGGGCGATGCGGGCGCCGGGCAGGTGGATGACGTCGTACCAGTCGCCTCCCACCCCCTCGCGCGTGTCGGAGGGCAGGTAACGCGAGGCCACCTCAACAGTGGCGCTGCCGTGCAGGTCGTGCGGCAGCAGGTCGCGCTGAAGAGTGAGCGCGGTCAGCCGCGCGCGCGTGTACTGGTGTGCGTTGTCCAGGCTCAGCGCGGCCCGCGTCACGAGTTCCTCGGCCAGGACCAGGTCGTTTCTGGTGAACGGCGCCGGGTTGGAGGTGCGCGCGAACGCGGCGACGCCGAGCACGTCGCCGCGCGCCTCCAGCGGAATGACGATCAGCGAGTGCATGCCGGTGGCGTGGATGATCCGCGCCCGGTCGGGGTCGCGATCCAGCCAAGTGCCGGGCGAGGTGTCCAGTACGGGCTCGAAGTGCGGCCGGCGCGAGTGCAGGACCGCCATGAACGGGGATCGCGGCGGCATGAACACGGTCTGCTCGCGCTCCCGGAGCGACTCGGGTACCCCGTCGTGCACCGAGGCCACGCCGGCCCGCCGGAAGACGGGGCTGCCGGCCTCTGTCACGGCCGGCCGCCGCAGCGGCTCGGCGCCGGGCATCATCGCCTCCGGCACATCAACGGTCACGTAGTCGGCGAGGACCGGAATGGCCAGCTCGGCCAGCTCCTGGGCGGTGCTCATGACGTCCAGCGTGCTGCCGAGCCGGACGCTGGCCTCGCGCAGCAGGTCGAGGTGATCGCGCGCCTTGCTGTTGCTGAAATCCAGGGCCACCGAGCACACGCCCAGCACCCGGCCGTCCGCGCCCTGCAAAGGCAACAGCGAGACCGACAGCGCGCGCTTCTGATCCCCGTGAGACCAGTGGGCCTCACGGTCGATCGTGGGGCGGCCGTCGGCGAGCACCTCGCGCATCGCGTCCTGCAGCGCTGCGGTGTCGATCCCCGGGATGGCCTCGGTCAGGGAGCGGCCGATCCGGTAGTACGGGTAGCCGTCGCTGAGCTGCTCGGCCGCCTCGTTGAACCAGACGCAGCGCAGGTCCTTGTCCCAGATGGCCATGGCGACGGGGAAGCTGCTGATGAGCGACTCCAGCAGGGCGCCGGTGTCGGTGGACAGGTCGAGGGTGGCCGGGATCGCCGACACCAGCCAGGACTCCTGCCGGCTCCCGGCGCCGCCGTCCAGAGCGAGCGGGGCGGCATCGGCGCGCACCATGATCACCTGGCCGTCCCGCCGCCGCACCTCCGTCAATCCCGGACGGGGCAGGTGCGCACCGGGCCGTTCGCCGCCGCCGCGGTTGTCGCCGTCGGGCGGGAGGAGTGTAGCGACGGGGCGGCCGATGATGCCGGCGGCAGTGTAGCCGGTGAGTTCCTCGGCCGCCTGCGTCCAGCCGATCACCGTGCCGGCGCCGTCGACGACGGCGACCGCCGGGGTCGCCCCTCCACGGACGCTGCCAGCTGCTTTCATGCCATCACCCATCTTCGGTGGGGACGAATTCGCTGCAGCATTTCCACAATAGCCGCGCCTACCTGCAGGTATTCAAACCTTGACCAAGCTTTGCCGTGACACGTACGGCTATGCGGTGGTGACGCAGGAGTTTCGTGACTGCCCTGCCCACGGCCGGGGATCGGCTCAGCGCCGGGGATCTACCGGGCTTTTCGGCCCGGCGCTCGCGCCGTCCGAGGAACCTCGCGGCCCCGGCGGCACGTTGTCACAAACGCCCTCGATTGTCAGAGAAGATCGCCCGAAGGTCCCGCAGGGGCTGCTCGTGATCGCCGGAGAGGCTGCTTTCTTCTCAGTACTCGTTCCCATACACGTCGATGGATCTCCGGACCGCGCGGCACATTCCGGTGAGCCGCGGCGACCCCGTCAGCCCGCCGCTCCCGAGCATGCCCCAGGTAGCCTGACCTTGCGTTTTGACCCCGAGGAGAAGGGTGATCGCGCGGTGAGGACCAGCCGGCTGGAGGCATTCAGCGATGCGATCTTTGCCATCATCATGACGATCATGGTGTTGGAGTTGAGCGTGCCGGAGGGGCACGAATTCTCCGACCTGATCCGCACCACCGGCATCGGGCTGCTGACCTATCTGCTCAGCTTCATCCATGTAGGCATCTACTGGAACAACCACCACCACCTGTTCCACCTGGTGGCGCGCATCAGCGGCGGGGTGCTGTGGGCCAACCTGGCGCTGCTGTTCTGCCTGTCGCTGCTCCCGTTCACCACGGCCTGGTTGGACCATTCGCAGTTCGCGCAGATCCCCGGCGTCGTCTACGGCCTGAACCTGCTCGGGGCGGCCATCGCGAAACTCGTGCTCCTGGCAATGATCATCCGGAACGAGGGGGCGGAGTCGCCGCTGCGCGGGGCGATCGGCCGCGACATCAAGGGCAAGGTCTCCCTACTGATCTACGTCGCCGCGATCCTCAGCGCCTTGGTGATCGACCGCGGCGGGCAGATCGGGATCGCAATCGCCCTGGCGTGCTACGTCGGCGCGGCGATCAGGTGGATCGTGCCCGACCGCCGCATCGACCAGGCGGTCCGCCAGCACCCAGGCGTAGCGGGCGCTGCCGGCCGCAGGCGCCGGGCTCGCCGCCGAAGCGCCGGCGGGGCGGTCCGGCGTATGAGAGCAGGGAGTGATAGGCGGTCTTTGCGGGGTAAGTGAGAGATGGTTGACCAGCGTGTTGATCAAGAGGACAGATCAAGCGCACAGATACGGA
This sequence comes from Nonomuraea sp. NPDC049709, assembly GCF_040674815.1. Classification (NCBI taxonomy): domain Bacteria; kingdom Bacillati; phylum Actinomycetota; class Actinomycetes; order Streptosporangiales; family Streptosporangiaceae; genus Nonomuraea; species Nonomuraea sp. NPDC049709. The sequence continues at coordinate 92,335 of NZ_JBFANM010000013.1, read as the reverse complement.
CACGTGCGCGGCCTGTGTCCATCGGGGGATGCGAGGCGAGCATGCACAGCGCCGGCGGTGCGACGAGTACCTCGCCCACGGCGTGCGCACATCAGAGCCGAGATCAACGAGCGCGTGATGCGCGAGCACGGGTTCGCCGGCGAGATCGCCGTCGTCGCCACGTCCTACCCGGAGGAAGGCGGTTACCGCGGCGCACGTCTCCGTCACGCCGATCCTGGTCGTCCGCCGCTCCACCGCGCCGCCTCGTGACCCGGCGGTCGGATGAGGGAATCAGGTGCGCAGCCTGTCAGGGGCGCGCTCCGGCACGTCCGGCGAGCGCGGGGACGGCGGCGACCAGGAATTCCCGGATCGAGCGTTCCATCTGCACCGAGTCGCGGTCGAAGAGCCACTGGGCCTGCACGCCGTTGATGAGCGCGATGGTCATCGTGGCGAGCGTCTCCGGATCGCTGGCCGAGCGCAGCTCTCCGCGTTCGGCCAGGGCCTGGAAGGCCATGGCGTAGAAGCGGCGGAGCATGCGGTAGCGCTCGGCGTAGTAGGCGTGCGCCGGATGGTCGGGAGAGGTGGCCTCCCCCGACACGACACAGTGCAACTCCATCAGGCCGGGCTGCAGCTCGTTGTCCACGATGACGGAGAGCATGCCCCGGAGGCTCTCGACGGGGTTGGCGGTCGGGTCGAGGGCGCGTGCCGATTCGAGGTAGGCGGTGCCGCGTTCGTCGCGCAGCTCCAGCACGGCCGCGAGCAGCTCCTCCTTGCTGGAGAAGTGGTGCAGCAGGCCCGTGTAGCTGATGCCGGCGCGTCTGGCGATGTCTTTCATGGTCGCGCCGTAGAAACCGGTCTGGCCGAAGGCGTCCACGCAGGCTTCGACGACCCGGCGGCGGATCGCCGCCGTCTTGGCGTACGGCCCGCGGCTGGTGCTCTGGGTCACGGTCTCCTCCGGCGGCGTTAAATTCGTACTCCTATTCGGGTTTGATGGTATCGCGGCGGCGCGCCGACCCTCGCCCGGCGCTCCAAAATAGTATCGCAGTTCGAGTTTCGGTGTTACTGTGTGCCGACCCCGCAGTCTCGAGCAAGGATCGAACGATGACCCGACCCGGATTCCTCTGGGGCGCGGCGACCGCGCCACACCAGGTGGAAGGCAACAACGTCAACAGCGACTGGTGGGTTCTCGAGCAGCGCATGCCGGGCATGGAGCGCAGCGGCGACGCGTGCGACAGCTACCACCGCTACGCCGAGGACATGCGCCTGCTGGCCGAGGCCGGGCTCGACACCTACCGCTTCGGCATCGAGTGGGCCCGCGTCGAGCCGTCTCCGGGGCACTTCTCCCGGGCCGAGCTGGCCCACTACCGCAGGATGATCGACACCGCCTTCGACCTGGGGCTCACCCCGGTCGTCACGCTGCACCACTTCACCAACCCGCGCTGGTTCGCCGAGGAGCGGGGCTGGATGGGAGAGCGGGCGATCGAGCGCTTCCAGGCCTACGTCCAGGCAGTGACCGGCATTCTCGACGGGGTCGAGTGGGTCTGCACGATCAACGAGCCGAACATGCTCGCCCTGATGGTGACCATGAGCAGGGCCGCGCAGTCCGGCGACGCCAAGTCGTGGATGAGCCCGACCGTGGAGGGCGCCGCGCGACCGGTGCTGCCGAACCCCGACCCGGAAGTCGGCCACCGCCTGGCCGAGGCGCACGACGCCGCCCGCGAGATCCTGAAGAAGCACACCGGCGCGGCGGTCGGCTGGACGGTGGCCTGCCAGGCCCTCACCCCGACGCCCGGCAACGAGGACAAGCTCCGCGAGCTGCGCTACGTCCGCGAGGACCTCTACCTGGAGGCGGCCCGCGGCGACGACTTCATCGGCGTGCAGTCCTACTCCAGCCAGGCCGTGGACGAGCACGGCGTCGTCCCGCACCCGCAAGCCCCGGACAGCACCATGACCGGCAACGCCTACCGGCCCGACGCGATCGGCATCGCCGTCCGGCACGCCTGGGAGGCGACCGGGCACACCCCGATCCTCATCACCGAGAACGGCATCGCCACCCCCGACGACACCCGCCGCATCGCCTACACCGACGAGGCCCTGCGCCACCTGTTCGCCTGCATGGACGAAGGCATCGACGTGCGCGGCTACATCCATTGGACCGCGGTCGACAACTACGAGTGGGGTCACTGGGGGCCCACGTTCGGCCTCATGGCCGTGGACCGCGAGACGTTCGAGCGCAAGCCCAAGCCGAGCCTGGCCTGGCTCGGCGAGGTCGCCCGCCGCGGCGGGCTCGCGTAGGCCCCGGGGTCAGGTCGACGCGCGGTGGACGACGTGCGGGTCCATTGAGGTCGGCGGCAGCCGCGGCTTTCGGCCCGACAGGCTGGCCACCACCGCGTCCGCCAGGGATCTGCCCACCTTCTCCAGGTCGAAGGCGATCGTGCTGAGCGGCGGTTCGGCCGCCTGGGCGAGCGGGATGTCGTCGGCGCCGACGACCGCCAGGTCGCCGGGCGCGGTGAGCCTGGCGCGGCGCATGCCCGTCAGGAGCGCGATCGCGACCTCGTCGTTGTAGGCGCACACCGCCGTCACCGACTCCCGCCGCCAGCGCCGCGCGGCGCGGGCCATGACGGCTGTGTCGAGCTTGGTATCGAGCGCCAGCGGGGGTTCGAGGCCGGCGTGTGCGCAGGCCTCGGCGACACCGCGCATCCGGTCGTCGGCGATCCTGCGGAGCAACGGGTGCTCGGGCATGGCGTAGCCGAGGCGACGATGGCCCAGGTCGATGAGGTGCTCGGCCTGAAGGCGGCCCATGCGCCGCATGGTGGGATGAGCCTCGACCTCGGTGGTGAAGACGAGGTCTGCCCCCGCCCGGCGCAACGCCTGCGCGGTGTCGTCGTCGAGCGGGTCGAGGCTGGCGACCACCGAGGCGTCGATGGCGGCGCAGACGTCGGGCAGTGACCGGCCGGGCGCTCCGGCCAGGTGGGTGACCAGGGTCAAGCCGGCCTGGGCCAGGCTGGTGGCGAACTGCTCGACGAACCGGGTGATCCCCGGGCCGATCGACAGATGCGGGATGGACAGCAGCACGACGTCGCTGCGTCCCGCGGCCAGCGAGCGGGCCGAGCCCCGCGGACGGTAGCCGAGTTGCCTGACCGCCTCCAGGACCCGGCGCCTGGTCTCCTCCGGGATCGACTGTCCTGGCGTGTCGTTGAGCACGTAGCTCACGGTCGTGGCGGAGACGCCGGCCGCCCGGGCGACATCGGCGCTGGTGGCCCGCTTTGCTGGGGGTGTCATGTCACTTCATCGTATGACGTGCTGGAACACATATGTGACTCATGTCTCCGTTGCGCAGTTGTTACGGGCAGATGTCTTGCGATCTGGCCGGCGGTCAACGGTAGGTTACTGATGCGCTTAAGTAATGAGCTGCGCTTTCTCTGGCCCTGACTTCTCTGGAAGGGTGTTCATGGCCACTCCCCCCTCTCTCGAACCCCTCGACGCCCCGGAGTCCGACAACCTGCCGAGGGCACGGGCGAGCTACATCTTCTGGATGATGGCCGCCAACTTCGGCATCTCCATGGCGTTCGTCGTCCCGCTGTCGTTCTCGCTGGCGGTGCGGATCGACGAGCTCGTCCCCGGACGCGAGGAGGTGCTCGGGTACGTCACGGGCACCGCGCAGACGATCTATCTCGTGCTCAGCCCGCTGCTCGGCGTGTGGAGCGACCGCACCCGCAGCCGCCTCGGCCGCCGCCGCCCCTTCATGCTGGCCGGCCTGGCCCTGGGCCTGGCGGCGCTGGCGGGCATCGCGGTCGCGCCCAACGTGCTGCTCGTGGGAGCCGGCTGGATCGTCGCGATGCTGGGCTGGGCGACGGCCGCGCAGGCGATCCTCAACGTGCAGGCCGACCGCATCCCCGAGGAACAGCGCGGCAAGATCGGCGGCTTCACCGGGCTGACCGGCCAGATCGCCCCCATCATCGGCATCGGGATCACCTCCGCCGTGGCAGGCAGCACGTTCCTCGTCTTCGTCCTGCCCGGTCTCGTCGGCGCGGTGCTGCTGGCGGTCTTCATCGTCGTGGGCAGGGAGGCCGGCACGCGCGGCGCCGTCCGCAGCGCGCCCGTGTCGGTGCGGACGCTGGCCGCAAGCTACGTGTTCAATCCCCGGAAATATCCGGACTTCGGGTGGAACTGGCTGGGCCGCCTGATGTTCTTCCTGGGCCTGTACTTCAACACGACGTTCACCACGTTCTTCTACGCCCAGCGCCTCGACCTGCCGGTCCGGGAGGTCGCGGGCACGGTGGCCATCATCGGCGTGGCCGGCGTCGTCGCCGCGGCCCTCGGCGCGGTCGGCGGCGGCTACCTGTCGGACAAGCTGCGCAGGCGACGGCTGTTCGCCCTCATCGGCGCGCTCTTCTTCGTCGCGGGCGGGATCGTCGAGGCCTTCGCCCACACCTTCGTGACGCTGATGATCGGCTCCGTGCTGATGCAGCTCGCGATCGCGTTCTTCAGCGCCGTCGACCAGGCGATCGTGCTCGCCGTGCTGCCCAGCCGGGAGGAGGCCGGCCGGTACATGGCGGTGGTGGCGTTCGCGCACAAGCTCCCGAGCGCGATCGCACCGCTCATCGCGCCGTTCGTCATCGGCATCGGTGCGAGCGGCGGCGACAAGAACTACACGCTCCTCTACCTCGCGGGAGCGGCGCTGGCGCTGATCGGCGGGCTGCTGGTGTTCACCCGCGTGAAAGCGGTGCGCTGAGCATGGGCGCACCTTACGACCTTCGGATCGACGCCGGCGGCGACCAGTTCCCGGTCTCCGAGGAGCGGCCGTCGCTGTCCTGGAAGCTCCCGCCGACGTGGAGCGGGCAGGACGGCTACGACCTGCGGTTCCGCGTGGACGGCGAGGAGCGGGCGGTGGCCGACGTCCCCTCCGCCCGGCACCTGTTCGTCGAATGGCCGCTGCCGCCGCTGCGCAGCCGCCAGTCCGTGGCGTGGCGGGTCCGCGCCCGGCGCGGCGAGGAGGCCTCGGACTGGTCGTCCTGGCACGCCTTCGAGTCGGGCCTGCTGGACCGGGACTGGTCGGCACGCTGGATCTCCCCGCGGGAGGACGGCGAAGACCCCCGTCCCGCTCACGTCCTCGCCGGCAGCGCGCACCTGCGCGTCGACATCGCCCAGGCCCGGCTGTACGCCACCGCGCTCGGCGGCTACGAGGCGTTCGTCAACGGCACGCGGGTGGGGACGGCCGAGCTGGCGCCGGGCTGCACCTCGTACGGGGACACGCTCCACGCCCAGGCCGCCGACGTCACCGAGCTGCTGCGCGGCGGCGCCAACGACCTGGAGATCCTGCTCTCGGACGGCTGGTACCGGGGCAGCAACGGCACCTGGCGCAGGCGCGACTGCTGGGGCACGGCCACCGCGGCCCGGCTCCAGCTCCACGTCCGCTACGCCGACGGTACCGAGACGGTCGCGGTCACCGATGCGGGCTGGACCTCGCGCCCCAGCCACATCGTCGCGGCCGACCTCATGAACGGCCAGACGACCGACTTCACCGCCCCGCCCGGCACGCCCCGGCCGGTCCTGGTGGACGCCGTCACGGCACCGCCGATCAGCTACTCGCCGGCCCCGCCGGTGCGACGGGTCGAACAGCTCGCCCCGCGCTCGGTGACCCGGCACGACAACGGCGCGTACATCGTGGACTTCGGCCAGAACGCCTCCGGCTGGATCACCCTCACCGACCTCGGCCCGGCGGGCACCCGCACGGTGATCGACCACGGCGAGCACCTGGACCCCACCGGAGACCTGACCACGAGCCACCTGGACAGCCAGAGGCCGGGCGAGAGCCCGATCCCGTTCGCGCAACGCGACGAGGTCGTCTCCTCCGGCAGGCCCGGCGAGGTGTTCGAGCCCCGGCACACCGTCCACGGCTTCCGCTACGCGCGCATGTCGCGGGCCGTGGCCCCGGCGAGCATCACCATGCAGGTCGTGCACACCGACCTGCGCCCGACGGCGACCTTCGCGTGCAGCGACGACGACCTCAACCGCCTGCACGAAACCGCCCGCTGGAGCTTCCGCGGCAACGCCGTCGACCTCCCGACCGACTGCCCCACCCGCGAGCGCCTCGGCTGGACCGGCGACTACCAGATCTTCGCCCCGACCGCCGCCCGCCTGTACGACGTGGACGGCTTCAGCCGCAAGTGGCTGCGCTCGGTCCGCGACGACCAGCTCGCGGACGGCCGCGTGGTCAACTCCTCGCCGGACGCCAACCGGCTCAAGATCCACGACGATCCGATGGCGGACGCGATCACCGGCTCGGCCGGGTGGGGCGACGCCGTCGTCCTGGTCCCGTGGGTGCTGTACGAGACCTACGGCGACACCGCCGCCCTCGCCGAGAACTGGCCCGCGATGCGCCGCTGGGTCGAATGGGCGCTCGCGACCGCCCGCCACGCCCGGCACCCCTCCCGCGTCGAACGGTCGGCCGAGCCCCTGCCCCACGAGGAGTTCGTCTGGGACGGCTCCTTCCACTGGGGGGAGTGGCTGGAGCCGAGGCGACGCGCCTCCGACGGCACCCTCATCGACCCCGTGATGGCCGACCCCATCGCCTGGTACGCGGCGGACAAGGGCGAGGTCGGCACCGCCTACCTGTACCGCTCGGTCAACACCCTCGCCGCGGTGGCGGAGGTGCTGGGCCGCGCCGGCGACGCGGCCCGCTACCGCGGGACGGCGCGAATGGTACGCCAGGCATGGCAGACGGAGTTCCTGGACGCGGAGGGCCGCACGAAGGCCGGCACCCAGGCGAGCTACGTACGTGCCCTGGCCTTCGGCCTCGTCCCGGAGGAGTCGCGGGAGAAGGCGGCCCGGCACCTCGTCGACCTGATCGGCACCGCCGGCGGCCACCTCGGCACCGGCTTCCTCTCGACGGCCGACCTGCTGCCCGTCCTGGCCGACACGGGCCGTCCCGACGTCGCCTACTCGGTGCTGTACCGGCGGTCGTCCCCCTCGTGGCTCGGCATGCTGGACCGGGGCGCGACGACCATCTGGGAGGACTGGGACGGCGTGTCCGAGGACGGCACCGCCACGGCGTCGCTCAACCACTACAGCAAGGGCGCGGTCATCCGCTTCCTGCACACCCACACCCTCGGGCTGCGCCAGGCCCCGGGCTCCGCCGGGTGGGAGTCCTTCGTCGTCGCGCCCGTGCTCCACGAAGCGATCACCTGGGCCACGGGCACCTACGACAGCCCGCAGGGACTGATCACCGTCGGCTGGCGCGTCGAGGACGATCACCTGACCATCTCGGTCGACGTGCCCGGCGGCGCCCAGGCGCAAGTCCGCTTCCCGGACGGCCGCACGTTCCACGCCGGCCCGGGCCGTTTCTCCCGGCGCCGGCCCCTTTCACACTGAAGGAGATCATTCATGTCCACTGCCGATGTGTCGGGCAGATCCCTGGCCGAGCTCGTCTCCCTGCACGGGCGACGCGCGGTCGTGACCGGAGGAGGCCGAGGGCTCGGCAAGGCGATCGCGCTCCGCCTGGCCGAGGCGGGAGCCGACCTGCTGATCGGCGACATCGACGAGGAGCTGGCCGTGACCGCCGCCGGGCAGCTCACGGAACGCCACGGGGTACGCGCGATCGGCGCCGCCATGGACGTCACGGACGCGGCGGCCGTGGCCGCGGCGGCCGACCGCGCGGTCGCCGAGCTCGGCGGCCTGGACGTGTGGGTGAACAACGCCGGGATCTTCCCGAGCGTCCCGCTGCTGGAGATGAGCGAGGAAACGTGGGACCAGGTGTTCGCCGTGAACGCGCGCGGCGTCTTCGTCGGCGCGCGCGAGGCGGCCCGCCGCATGTCGGCGGCAGGCCCAGGCGGCCACCCAGGCGGCGGCCCAGGTGATGGCCCAGGTGATGGCCCAGGTGATGGCCCAGGTGATGGCCCAGGTGATGGCCGGGATGGCGGCGGGGATGGTCGCAGGGGCGGTGTCATCGTGAACATCGTCTCGACCGCCGGCTTCCGCGCGAGCGCGCCCGGCCTGGCCGCCTACGTCGGTTCGAAGCACGCCGCCCGCGGCCTGACGCGCGAGCTGGCCCTGGAGCTGGCTCCGCTGGGCATCCGGGTGCTCGGGGTGGCACCGAGCTTCGTCCCCACGGAAGGCAACATGATGATGGCGGCGGCCGTGATGCCCGACGGCGTCCCGCCGACCGACCTCATGCTCGACAGCCCGATCGGCCGGGTCGGCGTTCCTGATGACATCGCGCGCGTCGTCCTGTTCTGCGCCTCGGACCTGTCGGCCTTCATGACCGGCAGCACCTTGCTCGCGGACGGCGGCGACACCGCCTGAGCAGCGGCCGGCCGGTCACTGGAGAGCCGGGCGGTCAAGCAGGGCCGGGCGGGAGCTGGACGGTCATGATCAGACTGCAGGTCCCGGTGCCCGAGCCCCGATAGACATGCGGGACGTCACCGTTGTACGTGGCGGTCTGCCCGGCCTCGACGGCGTGCTCGGCGCCGTCGATGATCAGGATCATCCGGCCGGAGGTGACACTGACGGTCTCCACGACTCCGGCCTGGTGGGAGTCGCTGGCGTATTCCTCGTCCGGCTCCAGCTCCCAGCGCCACACCTCGACCGGGGCCGGGCCCGAGGTCGTCAGCATGAGCCGGGCCTGGCCGCCCCGTTCTCCGGTCCACAGCGGCGTGACGGCGCCCGCGGTCACGACCCGGACGCGGCCTTCGGACGGTCCCTGCATGAGGGCGGACACCGAGATGCCGAGGGTGTCGGCCAGCCGCACCAGGGTGGCCAGGTTGGGGTTGCCCTGGGCCTTCTCCAGCGCCACCAGCGCGCCCTTGCTGACCTGCGCGCGCCGGCTGAGCTCGTCCAGGCTCAGACCCGCACGGTTGCGGGCCGCCCGGACGTTGTGCGCCACCGTCCGCAGGGCTGTTGCCGTCTCGGCCATCTGATCACCATCCTCACAGCTGGACCACTTCAATGCACCATGCGGTCGTTTGATTAACCCTACTCGGTCAATCTATTGTACGCTCTGGTCGTTGTACTGGTAGTGAAGGATGTGCTGTGATCGCTCTCATGCTGGCCCTGGGCAGCTCGCTCGCTTACGGGTGCGCCGACTTCCTCGGCGGTCTCGGTGCCCGCAAGGCTCATGTGCTGCGTACCGTGATGATCGCCGCCCCGGCCAGTCTCGCGATCGAGCTGCTGCTGTGGCCGGTCCTCGGCGCGTCGTTCAGTGCTGGGGCCCTCGGCTGGGGTGCCGCCTCGGGGGTGGCCTCGGCCGCCGCGTTCGCCCTGCTCTACCGCACCCTGGCGATCGGTCCGATGAACGTGCTGTCGCCGGTGACCGCGCTGGTGTCCGCCGTGCTGCCCGTCGGCGCGGGTCTGCTGCAGGGCGAGCACCTGTCCGCCGCCGGGCTGGTGGGCCTGCCGCTCGCGCTCGTGGCGGTGGTGCTGATCAGCGCCGGGCACGGCGCGGGCGCGGCGCGCCCCTCCCGCGCCGCGCTGCTGCTGGCCTTCGGTGCGGGCGCCGCGATCGCCCTTCAGCTGATCTTCCTGCATCAGGCGCCGTCCGACAGCGGGGTGGCTCCGCTGATCGTGGGCCGGGCCGTCTCCTCGGCCCTCACCCTGGCCGCGGCCGGGCTTATGCGCCGCAAGCTGGGTCCCGAGCGGCCCGCCTACGCGATGTCGGCCGCCGCGGGTGCGCTGGACTCCGTGGCGAACCTGCTGTTCCTGCTCGCCTCCCGCAGCGGGGACCTCGCCGTCGTCGCCGTGATCGTCGCTCTCTACCCGGCTGGCACGGTCCTGCTCGCCCGTGGCGTGCTCGCCGAACGCGTCGGTCGCGGCCAGCTCGTCGGCCTGGGTGCCGCCGCGGTCGCCGTCAGCCTCCTCGCCCTGACCTGACCGAAGCCGCCCGGCGGCACGCGACGGCCTTCAGGAGGCGTACGGCCCCGAGGAGCCCCGCCGGTCCTCCGTGCCCGCCGGTTTGCGGCCGGCGAGCGCCGTCCAGCGGGCCCGCAGCGCGTGGGCCGCGGCCTTGGGCCTGCGGTCGCGGGTGAACACGCCCTTCCTGTTGCCGTCCACACGGTGGATGCCATGGGAGGTCTGGAAGTCGGCGAAGTTCCACACGTGCTCGCCGACGAACGCCTCGATCCGGTCGAACACGCGGTGGTTCATCGCGAGGTACGCCTGCTGGTACTCCTCGGTCCACGGGGTGTCCCACACCGAGTGCAGGCCGGGCAGGGTGTCGGCGCCGTACTCGCTCATCATGATCGGTTTGCCGAACTTCTCCGCCCAGCCGCGCAGGTCGTGCTCCAGGTAGGTCTCGGCGGTGGCCAGGTCGCCGGTGGCGATGTACCAGCCGTAGTAGCGGTTGACGCAAAGGACGTCGAACAGATCGGCGATGCGGTCGTTCTCGTGCGTGGCGAAGATGACGGCGGCGTAGCAGACCGGACGGGTGGGGTCGAGTTTGCGGGTCAGCTCCACCAGCGGCTCGAAGTACTCGCGGGCGCCCTCTTCGGCGGAGGACGGCTCGTTGGCGACGCACCACATGACGACGCTGGGATGGTTCTTGTCGCGGGCGACCAGTTCGCGGATCGCCTGGGCGTGCGCCTCACGGGTGGCCTCGCCGAAGGTCTCCGGCGAGAAGGTCGGCCGGGGCGGCACGCCGGAGAGCCCGCCCTGCACCGCCAGGTTGAGCCCCACGGCCGCGGTCTCGTCGATGACGACGATGCCGTGCCGGTCGGCGAACTCCATCACCTCCTCGGCGTAGGGGTAGTGCGAGGTGCGGAAGGAGTTGGCGCCGATCCAGTCCATGAGCTGGAAGTCGTGCACGAGGTAGGCGTCGTCATGGCCCTTGCCGCGCACCGGCGAGTCCTCGTGCTTGCCGAAGCCGGTGAAGTAGAACGGCTCGCCGTTGATGAGGAACCGCGTGCCGCGGACCTCGACGGTGCGCACGCCGAACGGCTCGGTGCAGGTGTCGACCACCCGGTCCCCGTCGAGCACCTCGACCACCAGGTCGTAGAGGTAGGCCGCGCCGGGCCGCCACAGCGTCACGTTCTCGATCCGGAGCACGCCGTTCGCGCCCTCGGCGGCGGCGACCTCCGTTCCCGACGCGTCCACGGCACGGACCCGGACGTGCCCGGGGGCGCTGGTCCGGACGGAGTAGGCAACGGTCCCGGAGCCCGCCTCGACGCCGGTCACGATCGTGATGTCCTCGACGTGCACGTCGGGGACGCTGCGGAGCCACACCGAGCGGGCCAGCCCGGCGTAGTTGTAGAAGTCGTGCAGGTAGGTCTGCTGCCGCCGCCCGTCGCGCGTGACGGTGATCGTGCCGGGCGGGATGGTGCGGCCGGTCAGCTCGTTGTTCACGCCGATGGTGAGCCTGAACTCCGCGCCCGGCGTCACCTGCTCGGTGATGTCGGCCTCGAACGGCGTGTAGCCGCCCACATGCTCGGCGACCAGTACGTCGTCGACGTAGACCCTCCCTTCGTGCGTGGCGGCGTCCACGCGCAGGAACACCCGCTCGCCCGTCCAGCCGCGCGGCACGCGCACGGTCCGCTGATACCACACCCAGCCGACATGATCGCGGATCGCGGAGTCGGTGAACAGGTCGTTGTAGCTCGCCGGCACCGCGGCCTCGAGCGGGGTGTCGAGCGTCCCGCTCCACGGCCGCTCGCCGGCGGCGGAATCGACCGCGAACCGCCACAGACCGTCCAGATTGACCAGCTCACGGGTGGCGGTGGCACGTGGCCTCAACATCGCGATGCCTCCTTGGCGCGTCTTTGACGGCCACCCTAGCATCGAAAATCGAATTGGAATACGAGTTTCAAGGGAAGGTTCCGGCGACTACCCAAGCGGATAGTTTCTTGACGCGATGCAGCAGTAAGCTGTCCATGCGAATAGGAGTGGCGACATGACGACAGCAGCAGCTCCCGAAGACCTGACCGCGCGGGCGCGCATCAGGGACGCGGCCATCCAGCACTTCGGCGAACTCGGCTACGAGCGGGCGTCCCTGCGCGGCATCGCCGAGACGGCCGGGGTCTCGCCCGGTCTGGTGCGTCACCACTTCGGGACCAAACAAGGCCTGCGCGAGGCCTGCGACGAGCACCTGATCAAGACGATCCGCCAGACCAACGACCATGCCAGAGCCGGCTTCACCTCGGGTGCGCTCGATTCGGTGCTCGCCGCGCGCGCGGTCCCCGAGTCCCAGCGCCGTTACATGATGCGGGCGCTGGCCGAGGGCTCGGCGGGCGCTCTGTTCGACGAGCTCGTACGGCTGACCGTGCCGTGGCTGCTCGAAGCCGACCGGAGCCGGCCCGATCCCCCCGCCGTCGACGTGCGGATCCGCGCGGCCATCGCCACGTCGATGGCCCTGTCCGTCGGGATCCTGCACGAGCACCTGTCACGGGCGATCGGCGCGGACGTGTCCAGTCCGCGCGGCGACCGCCTGCTCGCCAGAGGGCTCGTCGACCTCTATTCGCACCCACTCCTCAGCCTCGAGGACGCGCGCCGGATCCAGGCCGCGCTCGACGAGGCCGAGCGCACATCCCCGAAGGAGAATCACGATGACTGACGCCATCGCGGTGTCCGGTCTGGTCAAGACATTCGGTACGAGCCGGGCACTGAACGGCCTGGACCTCAGGGTCGGCACCGGCGAGGTGCACGGGTTCCTGGGGCCCAACGGCGCGGGCAAGACGACGACCATCCGCGTGCTGCTCGGCCTGCTGCGGGCCGACGCCGGGACGGTGAGCCTGCTCGGCGGCGATCCCTGGCGGGACGCCGTACGCCTGCACACCCGGCTGGCCTACGTGCCCGGCGACGTGAGCCTGTGGCCGAACCTCACCGGAGGGGAGGCCATCGACCTGTTCGGCCACCTGCGCGGTGGGCTGGACAGAGCCCGGCGCACGGAGCTGGTCGAGCGCTTCCAGCTGGATCCGACCAAGCGCTGCCGCACGTATTCCAAGGGCAACAGGCAGAAGGTGGCGCTCATCGCCGCCTTCGCCTCCGACGTCGAGCTGTTCGTCCTCGACGAGCCCACCTCCGGCCTGGACCCGCTGATGGAGGCGGCCTTCCAGCAGACCGTCCGCGAGGTGAGCGTTCGCGGGGCGACCGTCCTGCTGTCCAGCCACCGAGGCGGTGCGCGACCTGTCACCGTTCACCCACGTGCCCCCGATCCCGGCGGCTGCCGTGACGGCCGGGCCGCTCGTCGCGCTGGTCATCGCGGCCACCGCACTGACGGCGGCCGGGCTGGCACTGTTCCGGCGCAGAAGCCTGGCCTTGTAGTCCCACGGCGGAGCCTGGGCCTTGTAGTCCCACGACGGTCGGCCCGCCGCCCTGGTGGTCTCCGCCGGGCTGTATCGGTGGCCTGCGGGCCCGGCTCACCGGCGATACCGGTGGGCCGGGGACCGGGAGAGGGCTGAACGCCCGGGGGCCTGAGCCCTACTCCGCGAGGCTTCCGCAGGTGAAGCCCTTCTTACGGTCGGGGGGCCACATCTGGACCTCGGTCAGGATCGTGCTCTCGGAGAACTTGCGGAAGGTCAGCGCCTTGTCGCAGTCATAGATGGCGTACCCTCCCTCGCGCTCGCCGAGCACCATCATCCAGCGGCTGTCGTACAGGGGCTTGCCGCTGCTGTCCTGGAGTTTGGCCCACTGCGTCTGGAAGCCGACGGCGTCCAGCAGGGCGGTGGACTCCCCCTTCTCCAGCACCGCGATCGCACCGTAGATCATCTGAATCATGAGAAGGTAGCCGAGCCCGATCCCGGTGAGCGCCCCGACCAGCACCTTCAGCCCCGCTCGGCCCATCGGTTTGCGGCGCAGCAGGCGGAAAGGCACGAGGTAGGCCAGCACACCGATCCCGGCCGCGACGAGCACGTCACTGGCTTCGACGGACACTTTTGCGGTGGGATCGGCGGCGTCCAGAGCGGTCACGAAGTACATCCAACCCAGATAGGACGCACCCGCCCATGCCGCTGCGAGCGCGGCGATGATCCACGGCTGCTCCCGGGTCCGCTGTACGGCCCGGCCCACCAAGCCGCGCGTGATCACGTTCAGCAGCCAGCCCAGGCTGATGAGGATGCCGACGACGATGGCGCCGAGGATCAGCAGGGGCAGCAGCGTGCCCAGCAGCCGGCCCAGCAGCACCGACTGGTCGATGCCCGCCTGCTCGGGGGTGATGCCGAAGATCGCGTACATGCCCTGGTAACCCATGTAGAGCAGCGCGTACAACGTCACGCCGAGCGGGACGACGACTGATCCCACCTTTTCGAGCAGGTCGAGCACGCCCACCCTGTCGTCGTCCTCCTGGCGCGGGCCCCCTTCCGCGGGCTCTGCCTCCGCGGGAGGCAGTAAATCGGAAATCTCCTGACTGGGAGAGTTTTGTGTATAGGGCGGAAAAGTCATGGGCGGAAGCATAGGGCGATGGCCTCCTTGTTGCGATCTGGAGGCCCGCGCCGGAGCCCGCGTTCGGTGCTCGGGCCAGGCCGGGTCAGGCCGGATCAGGCCGCGATCCGGACCCGGCGAGCCGGTCCAGCAGCTCGCGGAGCAGGCCGTGCTCGCCGGCCGTCAGCCCTGTCGGGTCTTCGTCGACAAGCGTGCGCAGCGTCAGCGCCGCGCCGGCCCGCGTCACCGCGGCGGCCGCCCGGTCGAGTGCCGGTTGTCTCGCGGTCGGGTGGAGGACGGCGGCCAGCGCCGCTTCGCGGACGCGATCGGACAGCCCCATGTCGCGTTCACCCTCGGGCTGGGTGATCAGCGACAGGGTGGTCCCGACGTTCGCGGCCAGGATCTGCTCGGCCGCGTCGTCCACGGGGACGCCCAGCAGGCCACGGCGGGCGACCTCGGTCAGCAGCTCCCGCAACATGGCGTGCGCGGGCGCGGTGATGGCGCAGGGCCTGCCCGGCTCGACCTGCCCGTACAGCAGCGCGTAGAAGGTGGGGTGATCCAGCCCGAACCGCACGTGACGCTCCCAGCCCTGACGGATGTCGTCCACGGGGTCGGCGGAGCCGCTGGAGGCATGCGGCTGGACGTACTGGGTGAACCCGTGGTTGAGCACCGCGTCGATCAGGCCCTGCTTGTTGCCGAAGTGGTGGTAGAGCGTCGGCGCCTGAACGCCGGCGCGCTCGCACACGGCGCGGGTCGACAACGTGCGTTCGCCGGAGCCGTCCAGCAACTCGGCGGCGGCGAGCAGCAGCCGGTCGCGAGCGTTGCCGCTCCGTCCTCGAGTGGTCATATCGCTATAGTAGCTTCTGTAGCGCTACATTGCTTCGTATAGCCAAAGTAGCGAACCTGACCCTAAAGGAGAGCTCATGAACGTCGCCGTACCCGGTGCCGTGGCCCGCTATTTCGAGGCCGACGCGCGCCGCGATCCGGACGCCATCGTCGCCCTGTTCACCGAGGACGCCGTGGTCACCGACGAAGGCCGGACGCGGCGCGGGGCCGAGGAGATCCGGGCCTGGCGAGAAGGCGCCGCGTCGCAGTACCAGTACACGACCGAACTGCTCGGCGCCGAGGTCGCCGACGAGGACACCGTGCTGGTCACCGGCCGCTTGGAGGGCAACTTCCCGGGCGGCACCGCGGTGCTGAAGTGGCGCTTCGCCCTCGCCGACGGCCGCATCCGCCAGCTGGAGATCGCGCCTTGAAGACCTGGTACATCACCGGTGGCACTCCCGGCGGTTTCGGCATGGCCTACGCCGAGGCCGCGCTGGAGAGCGGCGACCGCGTCGTGCTGACCACGCGCCGCCCGGAGGAGCTGCGCGACTGGGCCGCGTCCCACCGGGAGCGGGCGCTCGTCCTTCCGCTCGACGTCACCGACACGCAGCAGATCCGGCAAACCGTGGCCGAGGCCGAGAGCCGCTTCGGCGGCATCGACGTCCTGGTCAACAACGCCGGTCGCGGGTGGTACGGCTCTGTCGAGGGCATGGACGACGCCGCACTACGGAAGGTCTTCGAACTGAACTTCTTCTCGGTGCTCGCGCTCACCCGCGCCGTGCTGCCCGGCATGCGCAGCCGCGGGAGCGGCTGGATCGTCAACATGTCCTCTGTCGCCGGCCTGGTCGGAGTCCTGGGCTTCGGCTTCTACACCGCGGCCAAATTCGCCGTCGAGGGGCTGACAGAGGTGCTGCGCCAGGAAGTGGCGCCGTTCGGTGTCAAGGTGCTCGCGGTTGAGCCTGGCGCTTTCCGTACGCGCGCTTATGCGGGCTTCGCCGACGAACCGGTGGAAGAGAGCATCCCGGACTATGGGCCGATGCTCGCGACGGTGCGCGCCGGCATGATCGCCCAGGACGGCAGGCAACCCGGCGATCCCGACCGTGGCGCCCGGGCCGTCATCGCCGCGATCAACCAGCACGACCCGCCCAAGCGGCTCGTGCTCGGGAGCGCGGGATACGACGCGGTGGCGGGCCACCTGGACGACATGATCGCCGAACTCCATGGCCAGGAGGCCCTGGCGCGCAGCGTGGACTTCCCGTCGATTCAGCAGGGCAACGGGTAGCGCGGCGGCGAACGGGCCCAGACTGCCGTCTCGCCCTGGGGGATGCCGCAGTTCAGGACGGTGCGCGTGGCAGGGGTGAGCCCGCCGGTCAGGGCCCGCTCGACCCCGGTGGCGGCCGAGCCGCTGGGCGGCACGCAGATCACGTTGACCGCCTGGTCGTCCGGGCCTTGCGGTACGGCTGTACGGCGCAGGCCTACCCCGTACAGCCGTACCGCGCCGGGCGCCGGCGGAGCCGCGCTCCGCCTGCGCGACCTGCCCGCCGTGCGCACCGGGCACGTCGGCTCACTTGCCGAGGAAGCATCCTGGGCTCTGCAGTCTTCTGGCTGAGGGAGAGGTGCCACAGGAATAGCATGCCTGGTGGGGCCGTTGTGGCCGGTGTGCGCGCGTGGCGGGCACCGTGGCCAGTGATCGCGTGTTCGGTCGCCACCACCACCAGGGGAAACCCCGCTGACCGTCCTTGATCCACTGCAGTGCCGGGAGTGTGCATGACCGACCGCCTCACCGCCGTCATGATCAGCCAGGCGGCCGAACGGTTGCGGCCGGTGATCCGCCGTACCGCGCTGGAGCCGAATGAGCGGCTGTCCGGCCTGCTCGGTGGCCAGGTGCTGCTCAAGCGCGAGGACGCGCAGGTCTGTCGCTCCTACAAGGTGCGCGGAGCGTTCAACCTGATCGCCTCGCTCACGGAGGAGGAACGGCGGCGCGGCGTGGTCTGCGCGAGCGCGGGCAACCACGGGCAGGGCGTCGCGTTCGCCTGCGCGCGTCTGGGGATCAGCGGTCGCGTGTACGTCCCGTCCACCACGCCCCGGCAGAAGCGCGAGCGCATTGCGGCGCTCGGCGGCGACCGGGTGGAGGTCGTGGTCGGCGGCGGCACCTACGACGAGGCGAGCAACGCCGCCCACATCGACAGCGAGCGCGCCGGCGCGATCTACGTGCATCCGTTCGACGACGTCCGGACGATGGCCGGCCAGGGCACGGTCGGCCTGGAGATCCTCGCCCAGTGCGCGGAGGCGCCGGGCACCGTGGTCGTCCCGGTCGGCGGAGGCGGCCTGATCAGCGGCATCGCCGTCTGGCTGCGCGAGCACTCCCCCGGCACCCGCATCGTGGGCGCCGAACCCGCCGGAGCGGCCAGCATGAGCGCCGCCCTCGACCACGGCGGGCCCCTCGCCCTGCCCGAGCTGGACACCTTCGTGGACGGCGCCGCCGTCGGGAGAGTGGGAGACGCCACCTTCCCCCTGGTCAAAGACCTGGTCGACGAGGTTGTCGCGGTCGACGAGGGTGCGGTCTGCACCGAGATGCTGGACCTCTACCAGGCCGACGGCATCATCGCCGAACCCGCCGGCGCCCTCGCGGGCGCCGCGGCGCGCGAGCTCCTGCCGCACGCCCCCGAAGGGCCGGTCGTGTGCGTGGTGTCGGGCGGCAACAACGACGTCAGCCGATACAACGAAGTGCTTGAACGCTCTCTCGTGCACATCGGCCTGCGACACTACTTCCTGGTGACCTTCCCGCAGCGCCCCGGCGCCCTGCGCCACTTCCTGGACGAGGTCCTGGGCGAGGGCCAGGACATCATCGCCTTCGAGTACGTCAAGAAGAACAACCGCGAAACCGGCCCGGCACTCGTCGGCATCGAACTCGAACGGCCCGGCGACCTCGACAGTCTCCTGCTCCGGATGAAGGCCAGCCCGCTCACGGTCGAGCGCATCCCTCCGGGCTCGCCCCTGTTCACGTTCATTCTCTGACCTCCGTCGAGGGTGGCCGGGCCCGGCTCGCCCGCCGACCCCTGGACATCCTCCGGCCCGTTCCTCTAGGGATATCCCTGAGCGGCTCCCGGTGTTCGCCCTTCCTCCTCCGCCCGTAGCGTGACGGCACCATCACGTGGAGGGAGGCGCCAGATGACAGCGGCGTACGAGGAGAAGCTCGTCCCGGGCCTGCTGCGCACGTCATGGCGGGAGGGCGCCCTGACCCGGATCCGGGAGCTGGAGGTGCTGTCGGCCTGGGCGCACGGCCAGGGCGAGGACCCGGAGCGGCACGAGGGCATCATCCGGGCGACCGAGGAGCACATCCGGCGGGCCAGAGAGGCCGTCGCCCACGACCGCAACTCCTACCGGTCCTTCACCGGCGCGCTGTTCGAGGCGGCCAACAGCAACTGCGACGCGGCCGAGGCCAACCTGTTGCGCATGGCCCCGAACTACTTCCTGCTCGGACAGCTCCCGAGCCTGATCGCCCACGTGACACGGCATCTGCCGGAGGGCGACCCCCGGCTGCAGGGCTTGGACGAGCTGCGCACCGACCTGGCGATCAAGGGCGAGGGCGCCTGCACCGAGCAGGCCAGGACGCAGCTCGTCGCGCTGGTGCGGGCGGCGAGCTCGGAAGCGGGCCGGGAGTTGATGAGCGTACGCCGCTTCCGCAACGTGCTTCTCGTGGCCACCTTCGTCCTGTCCCTGATCGCCGTGACCGTCGCGGTCGCGGGCATGCTCTTCAAGGACGTGCTGCCGTTGTGCTTCACGCCGCAACGGGGTGCGGTCGTGTGGCTGGTGTGTCCCACGGGCGAGATGTCGCTCGCCTCGACGCCGCTGCGGCAGGCCGTCGCGGCCACGACACAGCCGTTCGACCTGCTGGTCGTGGAGCTCCTGGGCTTGGTCGCCGCGGCGGTCACCGCCGGGGCGGGAATCCAGGGCATGCGGGCGCGAACCGGCGCGATCGGCCTTCCCGTCGCTCTGGCGCTGTTCAAGCTGCCGTTCGGGGCGCTGACCGCGTTCATCGGGCTCCTGCTCATGCGCGGGCAGTTCGTGCCGGGCCTGAGCGCACTGGACACCTCGGCGCAGATCATCGCCTGGGCGGTGCTGCTCGGCGGCTCGCAGCAGGTGTTCACCCGGCTGGTGGACCAGCAGGCCAAGATCGTGATCGGCCGGGTCCGCGGGGCGAGGCAGATCCGCCAGAACGCGATCAGCGCGTCGCCCGCCTGACCGCTCCGGGAGGGATCATGGCACTTCCACTCTTCGGGGCGTCGACGGGGGAACCGGCCGTCCGGGCTGGTACCGCCCGTACGTCCGGGGCCTCCGCCGGCGGATTGATGACGGTTTTCGGCTTCGGATGTGGCGCTTCGGGTAGGGGGTGCGCATGGCCACACTCATGGATCGGGTGCGCGCATATCTGCGCAGCCCCAAAGGCAGAGCAAACGTGGAGAAGGCAAAACGGATCGCCCGCGACCCCCGTAACCAGCAGAAGGCTCGGAGTTTTCTGGAGCGGTTCCGGGGGCGGCGTCACTGATCCGGGCGTGCGACACACCGGCCACCCCGGTGATCGAACCGGGGCTCGGCCGGACCGCCACGGTCGTCTGACGCGGGTCAGCGCCCGACGAGGTTCATGTGCGCCTCGCCGTACCGATCGCCTGCCACACCACCCTGGCGGCCAGGGCGGCCAGGTCGGCCCGCTCGTCCGCGGACAAATCCACCGTGGTCGCGCCGAGGTTCTCCCGCAGACGAGACATGCGGCGGGTTCCTGGGATCGGGACGATCCATGGCTGCTGGGCCGGCAGCCATGCCAGGGCGATCTGTCCCGGCGTGACCGCCTTCGCTTCGGCCAGTGCGCGGACATGGTCTCACCAGGGCCTGGATGCCCAGCTCCGCACACGCGGGCAGCACCTCGGGCTCGGGGTCGCGCGTCCACAGCGAGTACTCCGACTGCACCGCGGTGACCGGGTACACGGCGTGGGCCTTCCGGAGTGTGACCGCTCACCTCTGTCCGTATCGACAGGCACGCCCCCGGGCGGCTACCTGGCGGTAGCGCTGTCATTCCCGGCCGATAAAGGATCATGCCCGCCGGCCCGGAGGCCGACAGGCGGGTCTGCGGCGCCTTGGCTCAGTCGATGACGGCAGTGGCCTCGACCTCGACCAGCAGATCAGGCTCTCCCAGCGCCGCGACGCCCAGCAGCGTGATCGGCTTGACCGGGTCGACCCCCAGCTTCGCCGCCGCCCGGGCGACTCCCTCGCCCAGCAGCGGCATCTTGTCGGGTGTCCAGTCGACGACGTACACGGTCAGTTTGGCCACGTCGTCAAAGGATCCGCCGACCGCGGCCAGGGCGGTGCCGATGTTGAGGTACGCCTGCTCGACCTGGGCGGCCAGATCCTTCTCGCCGACTCGTCCGCCCTCGGCATCGCGGGCCACCTGGCCCGCCAGGAACACCAGCTTCGATCCGGTGGCGATCGACAACTGGCGGTAGACGTCGGGTTTCGGCAACCCGTCGGGGTTGAGCAGCGTCACGGTCATATCCGCTCCTTGCGCATCGGCACAGCATGTTCGGTCTCACCCGATAACATAGCAAAGCTATGTATTGTGGGGCCATGGTGAGATTGAAGGACCCCGCGGTGCGCTCCCTGCTGATCGATCGGGCCGCGCAGATGCTCGCCGCCCGGCAGCCGGTCACTCTCCGCTCGCTGGTGGCCGGAACCGGTGTGTCGACCATGGCCGTCTACACCTACTTCGGCGGCATGGACGGCCTGTGGTCGGCGATGCGGCAGGAAGGCTTCACCCGCCTGGCGGCCAGGCTCGCCGCCGTGTCGATGTCCGCGGATCCGGTGCGGGACCTGGCCGCCCTCGGCGCCGCCTACGTGTCCAACGCCATGACCAGTCCTGATCTCTACCGGGTCATGTTCGACGCCGGGTTCGAGCTCGAGAACGCCGCCGCCGCGGACGACACGCTGCACAGTCTGGTCCGGGCCGTCGAACGGGCCACGGCCGCCGGCCGCTTCCGCGACGACGTCGACCCGCTGGAGCTGGCCACGCAGAGCTGGACCATCGGGCATGGCCTGGCATCACTGGTCGCCACCGGCCCCCTGCCCCATCAGTCGCTGGCCCATGGCGTTCCGCTGCTGACCGCCCTGTTCACCGGCGCGGGCGACCACCCCGAACAATGCCGCCGGTCAATCGAACGCGGCTGGCACCCCTGACCTCTGATCGCGCTTCGAGCTGTCCGGCACGGCGTCGCATGCTCGGACTGTTCGGGCATGTCCGAACAGTCCGATAGTATCGATTCATGAGCATTGATGAGTTCGTGGAGGACGCGGGGCTCTTCTACCAGCGGCTCGGGCTGAGCCGCACGTCAGGCCGGGTCATGGGACGGCTGCTGACCAGCGACAGCTCCGGAGCGGACGCGCCGGAGCTGGCCGAGGCGCTGGCCGTGGCCAAGAGCAGCATGAGCGTCGCGCTGCGGCAGCTGGAGCAGGCGGGCCTGGTGGAGCGGTTCCGGGTGCGGGGCGAGCGGCGCGACCGCTACCGGCTGGCCGAGGACGTCTTCGCCCGCGCCTTCCGCGCGAAGATGGCCGAGTTCGAGAGCTTCCGGGCACTGGCCGAGCAGGGGCTGCGGGCGGTGGGCGACGACCCGGCGCGCCGGCGGCGGCTGGAGCTCATGCGCGACATGTACGCGTTCATGATGGACCGGTTCCCCCGTCTGCTGGACGAGTGGGACGAACTCAAGGACAGGCGTTGAGACCATTACTGATCACTGTGGGCAGCCGCGGCGATGTCCAGCCGTACCTGGCCCTGGCCCGCGGGCTGCTGGCGGCCGGGCACCGGCCGGTGCTGGCCGCGCCCCGGCGCTTCGCACCGCTCGCCGCCGCCCACGGGGTGGAGTTCGCGCCGCTGAACGACGAGATGCTCGCGCTCCAGGACTCCGTCCGGGGGCAGGGTGTGCGCGCCGCCATCACCGCCGCCGGCGCGGTCAGGCCGATGCTCCGCCGCCTGCTCGGCGACCAGGCGGCGCTCACCAGGAGCCAGGCCGACACCGTCATCTACCACCCCAAGTCCCTCGGCGGGCCCCACCTCGCCGAGAAGCTCGGCGTCCCGGCCCTCGCCGGCCTGCTGCTGCCGCTCTACCTGCCAACCTCGGCCTTCCCCTCCCCCATCCTCCCGGTACGGGTGCCGCGCGCGCTCAACCGGGCGAGCTGGCGCGTCTCCTCCGCCGTCGAGGCGCCCTACCGGGGCACGGTGCGGGACTGGCGGGCCGGAGCGCTCGGCCTGCGCGAAGGCTTCCGGCCGATGGCCGATCTGATCAAGGCGGGCGGCGTGCTGCACGCCTGGAGCCCGCAGCTGCTCCCGGCCCCCGCCGACTGGCCCGCCCAGGCCCATCCCACCGGGTTCTGGACGATGCCCGCCCCCGATGGCTGGACGCCGCCCGAGCGGCTGGCCCGGTTCCTGGAGGACGGGGCCCCGCCGCTGTACGTCGGCTTCGGCAGCTCGGTGAGCGGCGATCCGGAAACGCTGACCGCGACGGTGCTGGAGGCCGTCCGGCTGACCGGGCGCCGCGCCGTGCTGGCCACCGGCTGGGGCGCGCTGCGGCCGGGTTCGGAGCCGGACGGCGTCCTGGTGATCGAGGACGCCCCGCACGGGTGGCTGCTGCCCCGCGTGGCCGTCACCGTGCACCACGGAGGGATCGGCACGGTCGGCGCCGCCCTGCGCGCCGGCGTCCCGCAGGTGGTCCGGCCCTTCCTCGGCGACCAGCCGTTCTGGGCCGAGCGCCTGCATCACCTCGGCGTCGCACCCGCTCCGGTCACCGGCCGCCTCACGACCGAACGGCTGGCCGCCGCCATCGAGGCCGCGAGCGCGCTGGCGCCGGCCGCCGGCGCGCTCGGCACGCAGGTCAGCGCCGAGGACGGCGTCGCCACCGCCATCACCCGCATCGCCTGCGCGGACACAGCTCAGGCTTGAAGCGGAGCCGGTTCGCCGACTGGGTCGTCCGGGCTCGGCGCCCTGTGGCCCCAACCCCCAGGCATGGAGATCGGCAGGTCCTTCTCCACCGTCACCGACCGGGGTCTCGGCGGGCGGCAGGTCGGCCTGGTGGCGGAGGAGGCGACCGGCCACGCTCATGACAGCGACTCCAGGATCTTGACGGCGCGGCTGTTCCCGTCCCCGCCCCGAACGGCGTGCCCCAGTCGCGCGGCGGCCCGTGTCATGGCCGCGTCACTCAGGGCCGCGCGGATGGCGGCGGCCAGCCCTTCGGCGGTGAGACGCCGCTGGGGCTGCGGCGGCGGGGCGACGCCGGCCGCGTGCACGCGGGCGGCCCAGAACGGCTGGTCGGCCACGAACGGGCAGACCACCTGCGGCCGCCCGGCGGCCAGTGCCGCGCCGGTGGTGCCGCTGCCGCCGTGGTGCACGATCGCGGCCATGCGCGGGAACAGCCAATCGTGCGGTGCCTGGTCGAGCTGGAAGACCTCGTCCGGCAGGTCGCGCACCCGCAGACCGCCCCACCCGGAC
Organism: Nonomuraea sp. NPDC049709; assembly: GCF_040674815.1. Classification (NCBI taxonomy): domain Bacteria; kingdom Bacillati; phylum Actinomycetota; class Actinomycetes; order Streptosporangiales; family Streptosporangiaceae; genus Nonomuraea; species Nonomuraea sp. NPDC049709. The sequence goes on along the minus strand of NZ_JBFANM010000013.1, from coordinate 68,658 downwards.
GCCACCACCGCCCGCACCGCGGCCAGCCGCACGGCCTCCATCACGATCCGGCCGATCCGCTCGGGATCGTTGCCCGCCATACTGCCGAACCCGATGTACACCGGCGCCTGCCCCGCTTCCAGGAACGCGGCCAGCTCCGGCGAGGGCACCGCCATGGTCGCGACCCTGTGGAGCCAGTGGTGCAGCGGCGCCCGGCCCTCGAAGCCGCCCAGGCCGCGCCAGGCCCGCAGCAGCGCTTCCTGCAGCGCGTCGTCGGCCTGGTCGATCGAGCCGAGCATGCGGTAGCAGTGCAGGTGCAGGGCTCGCCAATGCGGCCCGACCAGGGCGTCGAAGGCGGCGCGATCGCCAAGGACTGACACGGCGACTTCCCTCGACCCTGGGAACGGGAGTGCGTCGCCCTCCAACGCCGGCCGCGACAGGGGCATGCAGACAGGCCGGTGGCTCACGGGCGCCTCTCGGGCTCCTGCCTCCGGCCCTCGCCCTTCCGCCCGGACATGTCACGACTTCTATCGATTTTCGGCAAAAGGGTATGGGCAAGTTGAAGATCTCATCTTATATTACGGCGCAGAGCAGCGTTACCCCTCCCCGTTCCAGCGAATGAGACCCGGTATCCGTCGATGGATTGCAGCCGTCCCGGCGATGCCGCACCCCCGCCCACGCCGAACGCGGCACCCTCTCCGAGATGGGACAGGCCATGCGGAAATCACCCCTGTTATCCGTCTTAATGATCACCGCTCTCGCCTGCCTGGTCGTACCCGCTCAAGCGCACGCGGCGGTCCCGCCGCAGGAGCCGGGCATCACCCTGCGCACCTACGACGTCCAGGTCGAGCTGTCCAAGCTCTGCACGCTCAAGCCCGGTCAGACCCCCAACGTGGACAAGCTGATGCCCACGATCGACTGGACCTCCGACGCCGACTTCGGCCTGACCGACATGTTCGTCACCGAGGCCATCGGCAACATCGACATCCCGGCCCCGGGCACGTACGAGTTCCGGCTCACCAGCGACGACGGCTCGCGGCTGAGCATCGACGACACCGTCGTGATCACCAACGACGGGCGGCACGGGCCGATCGCGGTGGACGGCACGATCACCCTGACCACCGGCTACCACGCGCTGCGCGTCGACCACTTCGAGCACCTGTACGGCCAGCAGCTCAAGCTGGAGTGGAAGCCGCCCGGAGCCTCCGCGTTCACCCTCGTACCGACCTCGGTGCTGAGCACCGACGCGGACGTGGTCAGAGTCACCGCCCCCGGGCGCAAGGACTGCGAGAGCGGCGCCGACTCCCCCGGCGACGGGCTGCCGCTGGAGTCGGTACACCCTGACTTCACGCTCACCGACCTGCGACCGGCCGGTTTCCAGCCGCAGGTGACCGCGATGGACTGGCTGCCCGACGGCCGGCTGGCGATCACCACGTGGGGCGGCTCGGAGACCAAGACCGGCGAGGTCCATCTGCTCGGCAACGTCACCGGCGAGACCTCACCCGCGCGGGTGACCACCAAGAAGATCGCCGAGGGGCTGCAGGAGCCCATGGGCATCAAGTACGTGGACGGCAAGCTCTACGTCTCGGAGAAGTCCCGGCTGGTGGAGCTGAACGACACCGACGGCGACGAGGTCGCCGACGACCTCAGGACCGTGGCGAGCTGGCCGTTCGGCGGCAACTTCCACGAGTTCGCGTTCGGGCTGCTCTACCGCGACGGCCACTTCTACCTCAACCTCTCCGTCGCCATCAACTACGGCGGCGCCACCACCGACCCGCAGCCGGCGCCGGACCGGGGCACGACCATCAAGGTCAACAAGGCCACCGGCCAGGTCGAGTACATCGCCGGCGGCCTGCGCACGCCCAACGGGCTCGGCTGGGGCCCGGAGGGTGAGCTGTTCGTCACCGACAACCAGGGCGGCTGGCTCCCGGCCTCGAAGCTGGTGCACGTCAAGAAGGACCGGTTCTTCAACCACTACACCAACCCTGACGGCCCGTTCGACGGCAACCTGGTGAGCCCGCCCATGCTGTGGCTGCCGCACAACGAGATCGCCAACTCCCCCAGCACCCCGCTGCTCATGAAGCGGGGCAGGTTCGCGGGGCAACTGCTGTTCGGGGACGTCACCTACGGCGGGATCCAGCGGGCCTACCTCGAGAAGGTCAACGGGGAGTACCAGGGCGCGGTCTTCCGCTTCACCCAGGGACTCGAGGCGGGGATCAACCGGATCAGCCTGGGGCCCGACGGCGCCATCTACGCGGGCGGTCTGGGCGCCGGCGGGAACTGGGGCCAGCCGGGCAAGCTCACCTACGGCCTGCAGAAGCTGACCCCCGGCGGCGACAAGGCGTTCGACATCCTGAGGATGCGGGCGGTGGAGGGCGGCTTCGAGCTGGAGTACACGCAGCCGCTGTCGGCGGAGACCGCCACCTCGCTGGCGGCCAGGTACCAGGCAACCCAATGGCGGTACGTGGCGGCCGCCACCTACGGTGGCCCCAAGGTGGACGAGGAGCCGCTGACGATCACCTCCGCCAAGCTGACCTCCGGCGGGAAAAAGGTCACGCTCAAGATCCCGGGCCTGAAGCCGGGGCGCGTGGTGCACCTGCGGTCACCGCGTCCGTTCAGCTCGGCGGCAGGGCAGCCGCTGTGGAGCACCGAAGCCTGGTACACGCTCAACTCGCTGGTCGGCGGCCCGGCGGCGGACACCACGTACGAGGCGGAGAGCGCGTCGCACAGCGGCGGCGCCAAGCTCAACACCGACCATCTGAGCTACTCGGGCAGCGGCTTCGTCGACGGTTACTGGACCGCCGGTGCGGCCACGCAGTTCGCCGTACGGGCGGCCGAGGCCGGCACGTACCACGTGGGCCTGCGCTACTCCAACGGCCCGAACCCCGCGCCCGGCACCAAGTCGCTGAGCGTGTACGTCAACGGGACCAAGGTCAGGCAGGTGCCGTTGCCCACCACGGAGACGTGGGACCTGTGGGCCACCCGGGTCGAACCGCTCACGTTGCAGGCGGGCGCCAACACCATCGCCTACACGTACGACAGCGGCGACGCGGGCAACGTCAATCTGGACTCCATCACCGTGGCCGCGCGGCCGGTGCTCGAGGCGGAGGACGCCCAGCTGCGCGGTGGCGCGAAGGTGGGCACGGACCATCAGGGCCACACCGGCCAGGGCTACGTCGACGGCTACACGACCGCGGGCGCGAGCACGACGTTCACCGTGCGGACGGACTCCCCCGGCCCGCACAACGTCGGGCTTCGCTACGCGGCCGGCACCGGCACGTCGGTGAGCGTGTACGTCAACGGGACCAAGGTCAGGCAGGTGCGGCTGGCCGGCACCGGCGGCCCGGACGCCTGGGCCGTCCAGACCGAGGCGCTCGACCTGAAGCGGGGCTCGAACAGGATCGCCTACAGGTACGACTCCGGCGACGCGGGACAGCTCAGCCTCGACCACCTCACCGTGTCGAAGGCGCGGCGGATCACGCTGTTCGACGGATCCCATCTGGCGGCGTGGGAGAAACGGGCAGGCGGGACGGCCACCTGGCCGGTCGCCAACGGCTCCATGGAGTCCTACGGCGGCGACATCCGTACCCGGCAGACGTTCGGCGACTTCAAGCTGCACGTCGAGTGGTCCGAGCCGGACTACCCGCCGGAGGTGACCGGGCAGCAGCGCGGCAACAGCGGCGTCTTCCTCCAGGAACGCTACGAGGTGCAGGTCCTCGAGTCCTACGGGGACACCACCCCGGCCGCCAACGAGGCGGGCGCGATCTACTCCAAGCGCGCGCCCGACCGCAACATGGCCACCGCCTCGGGAACGTGGCAGACCTACGAGATCACCTTCCGCGCGGCCCGCTACACCAGCGCGGGGGTGAAGGCCGACAACGCGCGGGTGACGGTCGTCTGGAACGGTGTGGTGGTGCACGACGACGTGGCCATCGACGGCGGCACCGGCGACAACATCCCGGAGAGCGCGGCGTCGGGCGGGATCCGCCTCCAGGACCACGGCGATCCCGGCGAGAACCCTCGTTTCCGCAACGTGTGGATCGAACCCGTCACCTGACGCCGTCCGGCCCGGCCGGTCGCCCCGCCCCCCGGCGTGGGGGCGGCCGGCCGCGGCCCGTTGCTCAAGGAGGACCGCACGGCGGGCAGCGGCGGCTCAGCTGAGGCCGACGGTCTGCCGCTCGGGCTCGATGACGGCGACAATGCGGTCCTCTCCCCGGGAATAGGGCTGGCCGATGTACTTCATCGAGATCTGGTCGATGATCTCCCAGGCCGCGTCGCCGTCGAGCCACTCGATGACCCGGCCGCGGACCATGACGGGCTGGAACGGGTTGTCGGCGGGCACCACGGAGAGCGCCACCCGCGGGTCGCGGCGCAGGTTGCGGGCCTTGCGCGACTGCGGGCCGGTGAGGAAGACGACGTGGTCGCCGTGGGTGCCGACCCAGAGCGGGACGGTGTGGGGCGAGCCGTCCGGCAGGACGGTGGCGAGGTGGGCCAGCGAGGTGCCGTCGAGGACGCGGCGTACGTCGGGGGTGAGCATGTTTTCTTCTCCTTGCGGTTGTCGGTGGGTCAGCGCTCGACCTGGTAGTGGAGGTGGGTGACGCCCGGCGCCGGGACGGCTTCGACCAGGCGGAGGCGTACGTGCTCGGGCAGCTCCTGGAAGAAGGGGCGGCCGCCGCCGAGCAGGATCGGCACCTGGTGGAGGACCACCTCGTCGACGAGCCCGGCCTTCAACGCCTCGGTCGCGACGCCGCCGCCCATGAGACCGACGTCCCTGCCCTCGGCGGCCTCGCGGGCCGCCGCGACGGCGTCCTCGATGCCGGTGGTGATGAGGGTCTGCCGCTCGGTCATCTCCGGCGCCGCCCGGTGGCTGAGGACGAACAGGCGGGCTGCCGGGTGCGGGCTGCCGCCGCCGAAACGGTCGGAGTCCTCGTACGTGTTGCGCCCCGCCACGATCGCGCCCACGCGTCCGGCGAGGGCGTCGAAGACCCGGGCGCTGGGCTCGCTCAGCCGGAACCCGTCGAACACCTGGCTGGGCGTGTCGCCGCGGAAGTACCAGTCGAACAGTATCGACCCGTCCCCGAGCCCGCGCCCGGCGCCCGGATCGCGCCCGGTGATGTAACCGTCGACCGACACCGCGTGGGCGCTGATTACCTTGCTCATCTGCGCGATCCTTTCGGAGTTCCTTCAAGAGACTCCATGACCGTAGCACTCGGAGTTCCCTAAGGGAACCCCAATTTGGTAGAGTGATCTCATGCAACGCACGAATTTCGGGCAGATGGCCTGCTCCATCGCGCGCACCCTCGACGTGATCGGGGAGCCGTGGTCTCCGCTCGTCCTGCGTGATGTGTGGGTGGGGATGAGCCGGTTCGAGCAGATCCAGGCCGACCTCGGGATCTCGCGCAAGGTGCTGACCGAGCGCCTCAACCACCTCGTCGACGAGGGCGTGGTCGAGCGCCGTCCCTACGACAAGCGGCCCCGCTACGAGTACGTCCTGACCCAGAAGGGCACCGAGCTGGTCGACCTGCTCATGGTCATGACCTCCTGGGGGGACAGGTGGCTCGCGGGCGAGGCCGGCCCGCCGGTGCTCTACCGCCATCACGCCTGCGGCGAGATCAGCAGCGTCGACCTGCGCTGCGCCCACTGCGGCGAGCCGATGCACGCCGGCGACATCGACCCCGTGCAAGGACCGGGCGCGGCCATCTGACAAGGCGGCTCCAGAGCTCCCCGGCAGCCCCCGCCGAGCAGGGCGCAATTTCGCTGGAGCCGGGCGCACGAGCGCTCGCTGGTCAGGAGCTTGTCCTGAGGCGTTCACCCGCAGACCGAAGGATCTCGACGCTGATCCTTCGGTCGGTCGGACGGAAGGGTCTTGCCGGACACAGGTGGTGCGCTAGGGTGCGGCGGTGATCAGGGTTCGGGCACTACGGGTCGCGCTTCCGGTCGTGCTCGTCGCGGCCTGTGCCACGGGCAGCGCGCCCGTTTCCGGTGAATCCCGCGTCGTGTGGTGCTCGCGCGCGTGAACGCCGCCTGGGACAGGATCGAACGCTGGCTCGGCAGCCACGCCTCCGCGACGCTGCGCCGGCTCTCCCTCCCGGCCTCCCCCCGCGACGTCGACGGCCGGGAACGCTACTCCGGCAGGAAGACCCCCGACGCGCTGTACGTGTCGCTGATGCGGCACGACGGCGCGGACGGCAATTTCGGTGCCGGTTTCCAGCTCCCCCTCGGCATCGGCCTGGCCGGCCTGTCGAGCTACTTCAGTCTGCGCAGCTACAACTGCATCGACCTGATCATGTGGGGGTCGGAGGAGGACGCCGATCCCGATGACGGAGTCTGGCACGGGAGCCTGCTCCCGTTCGCGTCCTCCGGTGGGGGCGAGGAACTGTTCATCGACCCGCGGACGGGCCGGGTGGGCCGGCAGAGCGGGGGCGAGCGCATCCGCTACGACGGGCCGATGAGCTGGCCGTCGTACCTGGACCTGCTGGAGGGGGTGGCGGCCGCGCTGGAGTCCGGCGGGCCGCTGCGCGAGTGGTATCCCACGGTCACCGCGGGCTGCTAGCTGCGCTGGTCAGACCGGCCCGCCGCGTCCCCGCCGACGCCCGGCTGCGCGGGCGGCCCGCGCCCCTCCCCCACCCCCGCACCGACGCGCTGAGCCGGCGGCCCCGTACGGGGGCCGGCGTCACGGTCCTTCCCCCTGGTGGTCGTGGGGGCGAGAGGTCAGGTCGGCGACGGTCTGGGTCAGGTGCTCGGTCAGGACCTCGGCGGCGGTGTCGGCGTCGCGGGCCAGGGCCGTCTCCTCCAGGCGGCGGTGTTCGGCGACGCCGTCGCGGCCGGGGGCGCGGTGGGCCGACCAGCGGCGGGCCAGCTCGCTGGCCGTCCACAGCCGGTCGAAGGTGTCCAGCAGCACCGGGTTGCCGCATCCCTCCAGCAGCGTCCGGTGGAAGACGCGGTGGGCTTCGGACCACGCGCTGCTCAGGTAGTCGCCCTCCTCCGGCACGTACACCGGGGTGCGGGCCAGCCGGTGGTGAGCCGCGCGCACTCGTGCCTCCCAGTCGACGTCGCCGCGCTCGATCGCCAGGCGCAGCATGACCGGCTCGATCGTACGGCGGGCCTCGGCGATCTCCTGCCAGCGCCGATCGGAGAAGTCCGGGACCGCGAAGCCGCGGTTGGGCAGCCGGACCGCGATGCCCTCGCCGACCAGCCGCACCAGGGCCTCGCGGACGACCGCCAGGCTGACCCGGTGCTGCTGGGCCAGCTCCTGCGGCTTGAGCGCTTCGCTCGGGGCGTACTCGCCCCTCATGATCGCCTCCCGGAGCCGGGCGTGAACACGCTCGGAGAGCATCTGCTTCGTCGATGTGTCGGCCGTCTGCGTCATGCCGCCCAGCATAGACGATTCGACAAATAATCGATTATTAGTGTTATGGTCGATCGTATTCGGACAGCGGCCCCCGACGGCGCCGTCCGGCCGACCCCACCATCTCCGTAGAGGAACAATGCGATGAGCATCAACGACCCCTTTGCCCGTCTCCCCGAAGTGCCCTCCTTCACCGTCACCAGCACCACGCTGGCCGACGGCGCCCCCTGGCCCGCTGAGCAGATGTCCGGCGGCGTCCCGGGCGGCAAGGACGTCTCTCCGCAGCTGTCATGGAGCGGCGCCCCCGAGGGGACGAAGAGCTACGCCGTGACGGTGTACGACCCGGACGCGCCGACCGGCTCCGGGTTCTGGCACTGGGCCGTGGCCGGCATCCCCGCCACCGTCACCGAGCTGCCTGAGGGCGCGGGCGACGAGACCGGCTCGGGCCTTCCCGAGGGCGCCTACCAGCTGCCCAACGACGCCCGTATGGCCCGCTTCATCGGCGCGGCCCCGCCGGCGGGGCACGGCACCCACCGCTACTTCATCGTGGTGCACGCCCTCGACGTCGAGACCATCGGCGTCCCGGCCGAGGCCACCCCCGCCTACCTCGGCTTCACCGTCGCCGGCCACATCCTCGGCCGCGCGGTCCTGACAGCCACCGCCGAGACCCCCGCCTGACCGCCGAGGCCGGGAACGGCCGCAGGAGGCCGACATGGTCACTCTGCAGCCGTTCCCGGCTCTCTCGGCCCGGGCTTGCGGGTCCTCGGATCACAGGTCGACCACGAACGCCGCCTCATCGCCCGGCAGGCGTCCTGAACGGGTCTCGGCCCTTACCCCAGCCCGCGGCCGCTCGTCGGGCGGCCCGGTTCGATGCCTGGTCAGAGCATGAGCTGGTCGATGGTGGCCCGTCCATGCCCTGGACGTGGACGACGGCGTCCAGGGCGGCCAGCGGCACCCCGGCGTCGGCGGCGCGCACGTACTCGAATGGACGCATCCCTCAGCCCCCCGCCGCCACGTCGCGGATCGCCTTGCGGATGTTCGGATAGGCGCCGCAGCGGCACAGGTTGCCGCTCATGAACTCGCAGATCTCCTCCTCCGAGCCCGCCCGGCCCTCGGCCAGCAGCGACACGGCCGACATGATCTGGCCCGGGGTGCAGTAACCGCACTGGAAGGCGTCGTGCCGGGCGAAGGCCGCCTGCACCGGGTGCGGCGTGCCGCCGTCCGACAGCGCTTCGACGGTGGTGACCTCCCGGTCCTCGCACTGGGCGGCGAGCGTCAGGCACGACACCACGCGCCTGCCGTCCAGCAACACCGTGCAGGCGCCGCAGGCGCCCTGGTCACAGCCCTTCTTCGCGCCGGTCAGGCCGAGGTGGTCGCGCAGGGCGTCCAGCAAGGTGACCCGGGCGTCCAGTCTCAGCCCGTGCGGGACGCCGTTGACGCGGAGGGTGATCTCCACCTGTGGGATTTCGGACGTCGTCTCTTCGTGCGGGTGTGCTGTGCCTGCGGCTGTTCTCATAGCGCCTCGGTTCCGAGTTCTCGATCGAACGCCCCGCTGAGTTCGCACATTACCTAGCAAAAGAGACAAAATTCGCAAGCAGCCATAAAAGTCTGCACTAAGGGCGGGGAAGCCCTGACCTCATGAGGCCAGGCGGTGATCGATCGTGGCGATCACGGTCAGCACGACCACGACGGCGGCCATGGCGGCCCAGCCCGCGAACGACGCCGCCACCCCCAGCGGCACCGCGCACACCGCTCCGACGACGCGATCGGCGATCCGGCCGCTCTTCAGCATGGCGCGGTAGACGGCGTGTCCGGCCAGGAAGATCGCGGTGCCCCAGCCCAGCCACCACGGGTTCACCGGGCCGCCGAAGTGGTGGATGGCGTCGGTGATGCCCGCCGCGACGAGGATGACCCCCGATGATCATCACGAGGTGGGCGCCGGTGAAGGCGTAGTAGGCCAGCGTCTGCCGGCGATGCTCGGTGGCCTTCTCGAACGCCGCCTCGGCCCGGACCTCGTCGCCGTCGAAGTACACCCACCACAATCCGGCCGCCGCCGCGATGCCCAGGATGACCCCGAGCGCGAGGGGCCAGTCCACCGCGTGCCCCTGCGGGCTCTCCGCGCCGATGCCGATGGCCACCACAGACTCGCCCAGCACCACCAGCAGCAGCAGCGCGTGGCGCTCCACGAAGTGGTGGGGCTCGATGACGAACCCCCGGATACGGCCCAGGAACGGCGACAGGTAGAGCACCGGCACGGCGGCGGCCCAGCACACCCAGCCCCACACCTCGGGCAGGTGCGGCGCGACGAGCACCAGCACGCCGGCCGCCGCGTTGAACGGCATGTTCCGCAGGATCGCCCGCCGGGCCGTCGGGGCGCTGGCGGTCAGGTAGACCCCGCAGTGGATGGCCACCACGGCCAGGTAGGCGACGGGAAACGCCCAGCCCTCGGGTTCGAAGGCGTACGGCACGTCGAGGCCCATGACGAAGAAGGCCATCATCGCGAGAATCAGCAGGATCCGCACTCCCACCGCGTCGGGCCGTACGGCGTTGGTGAGCCAGCCGAACGCGCTGAACATCCACCACACCACGACCATCGGCAGCAGGCCCTTGAACAGCCCCTCCCAGCCCGGATGCCTCTCCACCGCGTGCGTCACCTGCGTGACCACGAAGACGAAGACGAGGTCGAAGAAGAGCTCGGTCGGCGTCACCCGGCCGCCGCCACTCGTAGAGGTCCCCAGCCGGAACCGGGCCGCGGGCGAACTCATCCCCTCATGCCTCCCACGTCGACAGGGTCATGATGACCTGGTTCCGAAAGGGTAGCCGTCCGGGACCGCGCGGCGGAAACGAGCTGCCGGCGGTGCGTAGCGGCACCACGGTACTCCTACGGAAGCTGCCAGAGGGCCCGGAGAACCCCGTCCGGGTCATAGCGCTGCCACAGGTGCCTGACCCGGTCGCCGGTCGCGCCCGGGTAGATCCGCTCGAAGGCGTCCTTGTCCGGCCGGCTCTCGAAGCCGACATAAGCACCGTCGACCCGTCCGGCCAGCGGGCGCCAGGCCGCGTCCAGTGCCGCGCCGCGACCCGGCGGGAACACCGAGGCGACCACCAGCGTGCCGTGCCGCCGGTGCGCGTACGCGGTCGCGTCCGCCGGCACGTCGTTGACCGCCCCGCCCACGGACCGCAGCTGGACCAGCGCCTGGCGCGGCCCGCTCGCCGCGGCCACGATCGCCGCCGCGTCCTCGTCGGTCATGGCCGTCAGCAGCCCGTTGGTGGTCATGCTGGGCTGCTGGCCGACGTTGGCGTGCAGGTGCGCCGTGGAGACCAGGGCGGAGTACGGGGCGATCTGGGCTTGCTGGTCCAGCGTGGCGCCGATCTGGAGCAGCGGCTCGACCGCCGCCCGGAGCCGCTGCTCGCTGCCGCCGGCGACCACGGCGGTGATGGAGGCGACCAGGGACCGGCCGTGCGGCAGCAGGGTGACGGCGGTGGACAGCTCGCGCGGGGCGGAGGCCAGATAATCGGCCCATCGCCGCAGCGCGCGGCCGTCCCGGTCGACCTGCACGGCGATCTGCGCGTACCCGATGTCGCGCAGTTCGATCGCCTCGATCTCGAAGGCGACCACGATGCCGGCCCCCGCGCCGGCACCGCGCACCGCCCACAGCAGATCCGGCTCGTGCTCGGCGTCGGCGCGCACGGCGGTCCCGTCGGCCAGCACGACCTCGGCCGCCCGGATGTGGTCGATGGTCAGCCCGTAGTGGCGCACCAGCCAGCCGATGCCGCCGCCGGTCGCCAGCCCGCCGGCGCCGACGTTGCCGTGGTCGCCGGAGCTGACCGCCAGCCCGTACGGCGACAGCGCCTGAGCGACCTGCGCCCACCGCGCTCCCGCCTCCACCCGGACGAGCCGCGCCGCCCGGTCGATCACCTCGACCCGGTTCATCGAGGACAGGTCGATGACCACGCCACCGTCGTTGGAGGAGCGCCCGGACAGGCCGTGACCTCCGCTCCGTACCGATAAGGGCAGGCCCTGCTCGCGGGCGAACCGCAGCGCGGCGGCCACCTCCGACGTGCTTTCGGGAAGCAGCACGGCGGCCGGGGCGGCCACGGTCGTGTACGTGGAACGAAGCAGCCGGTACCGCTGGTCCCCGGGAACGACGACCTTGCCCCGCAACTCGGGCGGCGCCGGGGAGAGCTTGGGTGTCATCGCTGCCCCCGCATCCTGGCGACCTGCTCGCGGACGGCCGGGACGACCTCGGCGGCGAACACGTCGAGCTGGACCCGATGGTCGGTCACCGGCCAGAAGACGAACGTGTCGAAGCCTAGTTCGACCACCCATTCGGTGAGCGTGTCCGCCCACCGGCGCGCGTCGCCGGCCAGGCCGGGTCCGCCGCGGACGTCGCCGATCACGCCGATCACGTTGGAGATCCTTCGTATCTCCGCCGGGTCGCGGCCCGCCGCGCGAGCCGCCTCGTCGATGATCTTCTGCTTGCCGGGCACCTCGGCCGGCGGGACGTAGCTGTTGAGGGGTGAGACCCAGCCGTCGGCGGCGCGGCCGGTCACGGCGAGCATCTTGGGGCCCTGAGCGCCGAGCCACAGGGGGATGGGAGCGGGCGGCACGGGCCCTGCCGCGTACCCCTCGATCGTGTGCTGGCCGCTGAGCAACCGCACCCCGCCGCCGCCCAGCGCGGCCCGCATGACGTGCAAGGACTCCTCGGTGTAGGCGACCATCTCACCGCCGCTGCGCCGCCCGCCGCCCATGCCCGCGATGGCGTCCGCGAACGCCCCGCCACCGACCCCGAGGACGGTCCGGCCCCCGGCCAGCACGCCGAGCGAGGCCGCGGCCTTGGCCAGCATCGCCGGCGGGCGCAGCTGCAGATCCGCGACATCGGTGAGGAACGAGATGCGCCTCGTCCGCGTGGCCAGATGGGTGATCAAGGTCCAGGCGTCCAGGTGCGCGGGTTGGTAGGCGTGGTCCTGGACGGCCAGGTAGTCCAGTCCGCCGTCCTCGGCGGCCGTGGCCAGCCGCCCGGTCTCGTCAAGCCTGTTCATGTCGGGGTCGAGGCTCAGCCCGAACGACAGGGAGTGTCCGTAATCAGTCATGACTTCATGCTCCGGATACCGGCGCCATTAGGCAAAGGCGAGGTTAGTGACTAATCTTTGGTAAGTGGATAGCGAAACACTCCAGAGTGCCCGCCCGGCCATTCACGAGCCGAGCTGCCGGAGCTTCCAGGACATCGTCGAGCTCGTCGGCCGCCGGTGGACCAGCGCGATCCTGCTCGCCGGCCGGCGCGGCGCCCGCCGGTTCGGCGAATACCGGGTGTCGGTGCCGGGGATCTCCGATCGGCTGCTCGCCCAGCGCCTGAAGGAGCTCGAATCCGAGGGCCTGATCACCCGCACCGTGATCCCCTCCACGCCGGTGCAGATCCGCTACGCCCTCTCCCCCGACGGCGAGGAGCTGATGAGGATCCTGCAGCCGCTGGTGGACTGGGGCCACCGGCGCAGCGGGCCCCATGAGGACCGGTCCGCCGGCACCGGATGACCCGCGTGCGGCTCGGCCTCGCCGTGCCCCGGACCGGGTGCCCGCCGCCGGGCGGCCCGCTCACGACCGGCTCCGCCCGTCCAGCGCCGCAGGCCGCCGATGTCCGCCCGGACGGATAGGGTTCGTGATCAATTGTGAAGATCACGTAAGAAGGGCGGGCCGCCGTGCTCTCCGTGCCGATCCGCGGGCCGCGGCGGGCTCAGCCGGTGTTCTGGTGGTGGCTGGCGGCCGCGTACGCGTTGTGGGAGCTCGTCCTGCCCCTGCTGGACCCCCCTCGGCGGATCGTGTGCGCCGGGATGCCGACCGTCCACCGGGTCGGTCCCGCCCGCCGCGCCGCCGCGGACGTGGCCGAGGTGATCGGTGACGCGGTGTATCTGGCGGGGCCGTTCCTGCTGGCGGCGATCGCCGTGTTCGTGGCCAGGCACGACGGCGCCCGGGTGCCCCTGCGGGTGGCCGCGCTGGGGTTCGGGCTCCTCGCGCTGCCCGAGGTGCTGGTGGTCGTCGAGGAGCTGCTCGCCCCGCCCGCGGAGCCGCCGCCCGGCTGCCTGCCGGAGCCCACCCCGGCCGCGTTCCGGATCCTGTCGATCACGCTGTCGTGGGTCGTCTCCCCGCTGACCCTGGTCCTGCCGGCCGGTGCGGCCGGCACGCGCATACGCCCCGACCGCGGCTCCGTCGTGCGGCTGGTCGCGGCGGCCGTGGCAGTCGTGCTCCTCGTGCCGGCCGTGCGGGTCCTGCCGGAGTGGCTGGCCGGGCCTCCGCTGGCGGACGACGGCACGCCCCGATACGCCGTGCTCGGCAACGGCATGCCCGAGACCGTGGACCTGGTGACCGGGCGGATCGCCGACGAATATCTGCCCTATCTCGGCAAGCGTGTGGCGCAGGTCCAGGCGGTCGCCGCCACCCGGCAGCCGGGCGAGTACGTCGCCAGCGTACGGCTGGCGAGGGGCCCGGACGAATGGTCGCCACGCGGACATGTCTCGCGCCTGCACCGCCTCACGGTGGACGCCGACGGCAAGGCGAAGCTCGGCGAGTCCCTGACCGGCCGGCTGACCGGGATCGTCGACCGCCTCGCGGTCTCACGCGAGGGCCGAGTCGCCTACGCCCGCCGCACCGAGGGCCGCGACCGGCAGGAACAGTCGTACGCGGGCGTGCTCGGTCCCCGCCGGGAGTGGCCCGCCAAGACGTACGGCCTCTACTGGAGAGACGCCCACACCCTGGCGCTGCCGGACGACCTCCACGTCACCCCGCTCACCCCCGGCTCGGCGACCGGCCCCTTCGAGTGGTGGGAGGCGGGCATCGACGTACGGCTGCCCCCGTCGGACCCGCGCTCCACCGCGGCGCGGGTCCCGGCACCGCGGGAGGACGGCGCCCACACCCTTCCGCTCCCGCTGCCGGACGGCCGGACCCTGCGGGTGCGTCACGGCAGCTACGAGCAGCGGTCGCAGCTGCTGCTGTACGAGGGCGACCGCACGGTGGCCACGGTGCTCACGCTCGACTGCGGCGACATCGTGTCCCTGGCCGTGGAGCCGTCCGGCCGGCATGTCCTGATCGGCAAGGACAACGAGAACGACCAGGTCGCCGGCCACAACCCGTGTGGCGGCAGGGACTACGAACTGCTCCGGGTCAGCCTGGCGGCCGGGTTCCGCCAGGAGGTCGTCTGGCGGGGCGACAGCTCCGTCCACGGGCTCACCTGGTGATCCCGGGGCCGGCGGGCAGGCGGCGGGCCGGCCGAGGCCGGAGGACCGTCTCCTGCTCCTGGCCGTTTCCGCCGCGGCAAGCCCTTGGGCATGCATTCGCAAAGCGTGCCTACCGACCGTGTGCGGCCTGCTACTTGTCGTTGTCATGCTTGTTGGTGAGATCGCCTGTGCGCCCGCTGGAGGCGCTGACGAGGCTGGGGCCGCGGAAGCCCACTCGATCGGCCGGCGCCGGTGCGCCCTGCTCGCGGTGGCCGTCCTGGCCGGAACCGCGCTCTCGGGCGGGGTTCCCGCCGCCGCTGCCGCTCCCCGGCCCAGCACGGCCGCGGTGGAGACCTATCTGGAGCAGATCCGGGACGAGCCCGGCCGGCTGGAAGCGTTCCTGACCGAGCTGCCCAAGGGCGCCGATCTGCACACGCACCTGTCCGGAGCGGTGCCCACCGGCCGGTTGCTGGAGTGGGCGATCGATGACCGGTTGTGCGTCGACGAGCGCATGGTCGCCGTGGCACCCCCGTGCCGGTCCGGCGCCCGGCCGGCCGCCGATGCCCGTACCGACCGGGCCTTCCGGGACCGGATCATCGCCGCCTGGTCGATGAAGGGCCACAGCGAACGCTCCGGCGAGTCCGGTCACGACCACTTCTTCGCCACCTTCGCCAAGTTCGGCGCCGCCTCCGAGAACAAGCCACGGATGCTGGCCGCGATCGCCTCCCAGGCCGCCGCCGAGCACACTTCCTACCTGGAACCGCTGATCAGCCGGCAGAGCGAGGCGATCAAGAAGCTCGCCGCCACGGTCACGTGGAGCGAGGACCTGGCGGCGATGACCCGGCAGATCACCGCCAAGCCGGAATTCGACCGCATCGTCGCGGCCGCCGACGCCGAGACCGACGCCGACCTGGCCCGGACCCGCGAGCTGCTCGGGTGCGACACCGCCCGCCCGGATCCCGGCTGCGCGGTGGACATCCGCATCGATCACCAGGTGGCCCGCATCGGCGAGCCGGCCCGGGTGCTGACCAACCTGCTGGTCGGCTTCGCCCTGGCCGAACGCAACCCCCGCGTGGTCGGGGTGAACCTGGTCCAGCCCGAGGATGACCCCAAGGCCATCAGCGAGTACGGCCGCCAGATGCGGATGATCGCCCACCTGCGCCGCTCGTACCGCACCGCCCGGGTGAGCCTGCACGCCGGCGAGCTCACACCGCAGTTCGCCGGCCCGGCCGCGCTGCGGTCGCACATCCGCCAAGCCGTTCTCGTCGCCCGCGCCGACCGCATCGGCCACGGCGTCGACATCGCCGGCGAGGACGACTCCACCGACACCCTGCGCACCATGGCGGCCCGGAACACCCTGGTGGAGATCAATCTCACCAGCAACTGCCAGATCCTGCGCGTGTGCGGCAGCCGGCACCCCTTCGCGCTCTACCGGCGGCACAGCGTCCCGGTCGCCCTGTCCACCGACGACCAGGGCATCGAGCACACCGACCTGAGCCACGAGTACGCCCGCGCCCTGCGCGACTTCGACCTCACCTACGCCGACCTGAAGACCCTCGCCCGCACCTCGCTGGAGCACGCCTTCCTGCCGGGCGCCAGCCTGTGGCGCGCGGTGGGCGAGCACCGGCCCGTCGCGGCGTGCGCCGGCCAGGTGCCCGGAACCGACCGGCCCGGCGGCGCCTGCGCCGCGTTCCTGCGCGCCAGCGACAAGGCCCGCGTCCAGTGGCAGCACGAGTCGGACCTGCGCCGCTTCGAGCAGCGTTACACCGCATCGCCCGCACCGTCACGGTAACCGGTGTCCGCCCCGGGTGCTTGATCCGTGGCGCCCGCCGCGCCCGCGCCACGGATCAAGCACCCGGGGCTCGTCCAGAGCCCGGGAGCCGCGGGGCGGGCAGGCTAGCGTTCGCTTCCCAGCAGGCGCACCGCCTCCAGCGCCAGGGCCAGGTCCACGATGTCGCGCGGCCGGGTGAGCGAGCGGCCGGTGAGCTGCTCGATCCTGCGTACCCGGTTGATGATCGTGTTGCGGTGGCAGAACAGCCGCCCGGCGGCCCTGGCGGCGGAGCCGTCGCAGGCGAGCCACGTCTCCAGCGTGGCCAGCAGCGTGTCCCGGTCGGCGGGGTCGAGCGCGAGCAGCCGCCCGAGCGCGCCGTCCACGAGATGGCCGGTGACGCCGGCCTGGCTGATCATCAGCACGGCCGGGACCCGCTCGTCCAGGCGGGCGATCTCCGGTCCCCCGTCCACGCACGTCCGCATGGCCAGGGAGGCGAGGTCGTGCGCGCTCCGTACCTGGTCCAGGCCCTCCACGACCGGGCTCACGCCGGCCACGCCGCTGACGATGAGGCTCAGCTCCTGGCACAGCTCGTCCAGCGTGGCCTGGCCGAGCGCTACCACGGCGACCTCGTGTGCGGGGCGCATCCGCCACATCAGCCGCATGGCGCCCAGGGTCGCGGGCAGCCGCACGTCGTGGTGGCGGGGGAAGCGGACGGTGACCACGGCGTAGCGGCCCCGCTCCGGCAGGTCGAGGGCGGCCGCGGCGGTCCGTACGACCCCGGTGTCGGCGGTGCCGTCGAGCAACGCGTCGAGGAGGGCGTTGACCCGCTCCTGGCTGCGGCCGAGGATCTCCTGCTCGCGCCGGCCGTAGATGTCGCAGGCCACCATGGACTGCCGGTCGATCGCGTGCCACACGTGGCCGGCCGCGCGGACCAGGACGCCCAGCCGCTCGGGGCGCTCCCGCTCCATGTGCTCCACGATCGCCGACCAGGTGACCTGGCCGGCCAGGCGGTACATGCGCAGCAGGGAGTCCAGCGGCAGCCCCTGCTCCGCCCTGCGCTGCGCCATGGATGCGGTGAAGACCAGGTCCCGCCGCTCCGAGGGCTCCTGGAGGATCGCCGTGATGCCCTGGCGCACGCCTTCGAGGGTGCTCTTCCAGTGCTCGTCGTAGGGGACGCAGGCGCAGTAGGCCGCGTCACCGCCACGCGTCCGGCTGACCAGTTCGTCCGTCAGCGCGGGCAGGCGTTCGAGCAGGGCCCTGGCGGCGGTGTGCAACGTCTGGCGGACGTCCTCGTCCACGACCGAAGAGGGACGCATCCCCCGAGGCTGCCATCCCCCTTCTACTAGAACAAGGCTCTGTAGCGTTTTGTGATCTGCCGTTGTGCGGCTGCACAACCGGCCCGGGGCCGGGATGGGCAGGGAGCCTGACTTCACCCCGGCATCTGGACGACGGTGCACGTCAAAGGTTTGGGTGAGCCGGCATGAGGTCTTGTGAGGAGATCGAATGGCGGAGCTGACCGTGGACGATCTCGCGGTGGACTACGGTCCCGTCCGGGCTCTGGACGGGGTCTCCATCCGCGTCCCGCCGGGGTCGGTCGTGGCCGTGCTCGGCGCGAACGGCGCGGGGAAGACGACACTGCTGCGCGCGGTGTCGGGAACGCTCCGGTTCCAGCGCGGGCGGGTGGCCAGGGGCTCGATCGGGATGGACGGCACGCGCATCGACGGGCTGGCCGCCGCGACCGTGGTACGGCGGGGCGTCACGCACGTGCCCGAGGGCCGCCGCGTCTTCGCCCGCATGACGGTGGAGGAGAACCTGCGCGCGGGCGGCATGGGCACCCCGCGCAGGGCCGCGGGCCGGGCCAGGGAGCGGGTCCGCGAGCTGTTCCCGGTCCTGGCCGAGCGGGCCCACCAGCGGGCGGGGCTGCTGTCGGGCGGCGAGCAGCAGATGCTGGCCATCGGCAGGGCGCTGATGGCAGAGCCGTCGGTCCTGCTGCTCGACGAGCCGACGCTCGGCCTGGCACCGCAGATGGCGGCCAGGATCGCCGCGACGATCAGGACGATCAACGAGGCGGGCACCTCGGTGCTGCTCGTGGAGCAGAACGTCGCCACGGCACTGTCGCTGGCCTCGTACGTGTACGTGCTCGAGGTCGGCTCGGTCGCGCTGGAGGGACCCGCGGCCACGCTGGCGGACAGCGACGAGGTCAGGCGCCGCTACCTGGGTGTCGGCGGGGAGTCGCCGGTGCTGGAGGTCAGGGCCGGGCTGTCGAGGTGGTCCGCGTGACCCCGACGTACCGACCGGGTGGTATGCCGGCGCTGGAGGTCCGTGACGTGACGGTTCGGTTCGCCGGTCTGACGGCTCTCGACGGCGTCGGCTTCACGGTCGCGCCCGGCACCGTGCACGCGATCATCGGGCCCAACGGCGCCGGCAAGTCGACCTGCTTCAACGTGCTGTCCGGGGTCTACAAGGCCACCGCGGGCAGCGTCCGGTTCGGCCGGGACGAGCTCACCGCGCTGCGCCCGCACGAGGTGGCGGCGCTCGGCGTCGCCCGCACCTTCCAGAACATCGCGCTCTCCCCCCGCCTGCCGGTACGCGACAACCTGCTGCTGAGCCGCCACCGGCTCACCCGTGCCGGCTTCGTGTCGGCCGGGCTCGGCCTGCCGCGCGCCCGCCGCGAGGAGCGGGCCCACACCGCCCGGGTGGTGGAGATCGCGGAGTTCGTCGGGATCGCCCCGCTGCTGGCCACCCCGGTCGGCCTGCTCCCGTACGGCGTGCAGAAGCGGGTGGAGCTGGCCCGGGCGCTGGCGATGGAGCCCCGGCTGCTCCTGCTCGACGAGCCGGTCGCCGGGATGAACAGCGGCGAGCGGGTGGAGATGGCCGAGCTGATCGTCTCGGTCAGGGAGAGCCTGGGGATCTCCATCCTCCTGGTCGAGCACGACATGGGCATGGTCATGCGGCTGGCGGACCGGGTCACCGTCCTGGACTTCGGCCGCCGCATCGCCGACGGGCCGCCCGCCGAGGTGCAGAACGACCCCCAGGTCATCGGCGCGTACCTGGGCGCAGAGGAGGTTGTGTGATCACATTCCTGGAGCTGCTCGTCAACGGGATCTCCATCGGGGCCGTCTACGCGCTGATAGCGCTGGGCTTCGTCGTCATCTTCAAGGCGACGGAGGTGGTCAACTTCGCGCACGCCTCGCTGCTGCTGGCCGGCGGCTACGTGGTGGCGCGGCTGCACCCGTACGTCGGGTTCTGGCTCGCGCTGCTGATCGGCGTCTGCGCGGCCGCGGTCATCGGCGCGCTGGTGGAGTTCCTGGTCATCCGCCGGTCCAAGGCCGGCTCGCACAGCGTGCTGGCCATCGTGACCATCGGCGTGGACATCATGCTGACCACCGAGCTCACCCGGCAGATCGGCACCGAGGTGCTGGCCATGGGCGACCCGTGGGAGTCGCGCGTGCTGCACATCGGGGGGATCACGATCGCCGAGACCAGGATCGTCGCGCTGGTCACCGCCGGGGCGCTGATCGGGGCGTTCCTGCTGGCGTTCAAGTTCACCGGCTGGGGCGTGGCGATGCGGGCCACCGCCGAGGACCCCGAGACGGCGGCCCTCATGGGGGTGCGGCTGGGCCGCATCTCGCTCAGCGCCTGGGCGGTGGCCGGCGCGCTGGCCGCGGTGGCCGCGCTGTTCCTGTGCGTCTTCCCCACGCCCGGCCTGGACCGCAGCTCCTCGCTGGTGGCGCTCAAGGCCTTCCCCGCCGCCATCCTCGGCGGCCTCGACTCCACCACCGGCGCCCTGGTCGGCGGCCTGATCGTGGGCGTCACCGAGGCACTCATGACCGGCTACCAGAACGACCTGGCCTTCCTGGGCAGGGGGATCGGCGACGTCTCACCGTTCCTGATCATGATCGTCATCCTGCTGCTGCGGCCCGCGGGCCTGTTCGGGACCAAGGAGCTGGCCCGTGTCTAGGCTCCCCGTGTTCAGGATCGCCGTCCTGCTCGCCTTCGTGGCCGTCCCCTTCTATCTCGAGGGCTTCTGGCTGCAGGCCGGGCTGTTCGCCATGTCGGCCGCGGTCGGCGCGATCGGCATCAACCTGCTGACCGGCGCCACCGGGCAGCTCTCGATGGGGCACGCGTTCTTCCTGGCCGTGGGCGCCTACGCCTACGTGTACTTCGCCGCCGAGCCCACCCGGACGCTGGGCGGCCTGGGGCTGCCCACCCCGGTCGCCGCCGTGCTCGCCGTCGCGGTCGCCGGGGCCGCGGGCGGGCTGTTCAGCCCGATCGCCAGCCGGCTCAAGGGCGCCTACCTCGGCATCGCCACGCTGGCGCTGATCTTCGGGGGCCAGCACCTGCTGTTCAACGCCGAGCCGGTGACGGGCGGGTTCAACGGCAGGGCCGTGCCGCCCATGGAGGTCTTCGGGTTCGCCTTCGCCGACGCGCCCGAGCTGGTCCTGCTGAACGTGCCGTTCGGCGCGCTGGAGCGGCTGTGGTTCCTGGGCGGGCTGACGCTGCTCGCGGCGGCGCTGTTCGCCCGCGGTGTGCTGCGCGGCCGCCCGGGGCGGGCCATGAACACCATCCGCGACCACGAGATCGCGGCCGGGGTGATGGGCGTGCCCGTCACCCGCTACCGGGCCGCGGTGTTCGCCCTGTCGTCCATGTACGGCGGGCTCGCGGGCGTGCTGCTCGCCCTGGTCTTCCAGCGGACCGTGCCCGACTACTTCGGCATCCTGCTCTCCCTCGACTACCTCGCGATGATCGTGATCGGCGGCCTCGGCTCGGTGGGCGGCGCGGTGATCGGCGCCGTCTTCGTCTCGCTGCTGCCGCAGCTGCTCACCCGCTACAGCGACGCCATCCCGCTGGTCGCCGCGCCGGGCACCGCCGGCGTCTCGCCCTCCGAGGCCGCCCGCATCCTGTACGGCGCGGTCGTGGTCATCGTCGTGCTCTTCCTCCCGGGCGGCCTGCTCGGCCTGGTCCCCTCGCTCCGCAGGAGGTTGTCCGGCCTCCGGCCACCCCTGTCACCCACTCCGTCCCCCGACACCAGGAGCTCACATGTCCCGTAACCGCACGGCCGCCCTGTCCGCGCTGGTGGCGCTGGGGCTGCTCGCCACCGCCTGTGCCAGCGGCAAGGCCACCGGTGGCGACCAGGCGCCCGCCACCGCCACCGGCGGCGTCAAGACCGGCCCCGGTGTGACCGCCGACACGATCACCCTCAGCCTGCTCACCGACCTGACCGGCCCGTACGCCTCGCTCGGCAAGAGCCTCACCCAGGCGCAGCAGCTCTACTTCGAGCAGGTCAACCAGGCGGGCGGGATCTGCGGGCGGAAGATCGAGACGATCGTGCGCGACCACGGTTACGACGCGCAGAAGGCGATGGCCTCCTACGCGGAGGTCGCGCCGAAGACGGCCGCGATCCCGCAGTTCATCGGCTCACCGATGGTGACCGCGCTGAAGGACAAGATCACCGCCGACAAGATCCTCACTCTGCCCATGGCGTGGGCGACCGGCCTGCTCGGCAGCGAGGCCATCCAGGTCACCGGCACCACCTACGACGTCGACATGATCAACGGTGTCGACTTCCTGGTGAAGGAGAAGGGCATCAAGGCCGGGGACAAGATCGGTCACCTGTACTTCGAGGGCGACTACGGCGAGAGCGCCCTGGCCGGCTCCAAGTACGCCTCGGACAAGCTCGGGCTCTCCCTGGTGGAGCAGAAGATCAAGGCGACCGACCAGGACATGACCGCCCAGGTGGCGGCGTTCAAGAAGGCGGGGGTCAAGGCCGTGCTGGTCTCGGTCGGCCCGCGCCAGGCCGCCTCGCTGGCGGGCGTCGCCCTGGCGGGCGGGATGGACGTGCCCTTCGTGGGCAGCAACTCCGCCTACAGCCCGCAGCTGCTGCAGACCCCGGCGGCTCCCGCGCTGCTGAAGGACTTCTACTACGTGACCGCGGGCGCACCGATCAGCGCGCCGCTGCCGGCGTACCAGAAGCTCATCACCGACTACCAGGCCAAGTACGCCGGCCAGCCGCTGGACAGCGGCGTCGCGGCCGGGTGGACGGCGGCCATCATCGTCGGCGACGCGCTACGCAAGGCGTGTGACGCCAAGGACCTCAGCCGGGAGGGCATCGTCGCCGCCCACCGGTCGCAGAAGGCGTGGGAGGCCGGGCTGGGCGGGACGCCCATGGACTTCAGCGTCTTCGACCGGCCCGCCTCGCGCTCGTCCTACGTGGTCAAGCCGGACAAGCAGGCCGTCGGCGGTGCCACGATCTTCAAGGAAGCGGCCGTGTCCGATCTCGCCGAAGAGTACTCCGTGCCGTCGGCCGGCTGATCATGGCCGCGTTACTGGAGGTCGGCCGGCTCACCGTGCGGTTCGGTGGGGTCAGTGCCCTGTCGGACATCGACCTCGCCGTCCGCGAGGGCGAGCTCGTCGGCCTCATCGGGCCCAACGGCGCGGGCAAGAGCACCCTGTTCGACTGCCTGACCAGGCGGTGCGAGCCGCAGGAAGGCTCGCTGCGGCTCGGCGGCGAGGAGGTCACCCGCCTGCCCGCCCACCTGGTCGCCGGGCGCGGCATCGCCCGCACGTTCCAGAACACCGCCCTGTTCCCCAGCCTGTCGGTGCGCGAGAACGTCATGACCGGCGCCCACCGGCACGGCCGGGCCGGGTTCTGGGCCGCGGCGCTCGGGCGGGCCGTGGCCGAGGAACACCGGATGGGTGCCGCGGCCGACGTGCTGCTGGACCGGTTCGACCTCACGCGCTACGCCGACCATCCGGCGGGCGGCCTGCCGTACGGGGTGACGAAGCGCGTCGAGATCGCGCGGGCGCTGGCGGGCGGGCCGCGGCTGCTGCTGCTCGACGAGCCCGCGAGCGGGCTCGCCCCCGGAGAGGTGCCGGCGCTCGCCGACCTGATCAGGCAGATCCACTACGAGCGCGGCGTCACGATCATCGTCGTGGAGCACCACATGGACTTCGTCCTCGCGCTGTGCCGCAGGATCGTCTGCTTCGAGCTGGGCCGCAAGATCGCCGACGGCCCGGCCGGCTCGGTGCGGCAGGACCCCGCCGTCATCTCCGCCTGCAAGGGGATGGCCTGGTGAGCGGCCTCGACGTGCGGGGGCTGCGCGCGGGGTACGGCGCGGCCCGGGTGCTGCACGGCGTCGACCTGGCCGCGGGAGAGAACGAGATCGTGGTGCTGCTCGGCCCCAACGGCGCGGGCAAGACCACGCTGCTGCGCGCGCTGTCCGGGCTGGTCGGCGCCCGGGGCGCGGCCACGCTCGACGGGGTCGCGCTGCTGGGCCGCGCGCCCGACGAGATCGCCAGGCTCGGCGTCGCCCATGTCACCCAGGAGGGCGGCACGTTCGGGCCCCTCACGGTGGAGGAGAACCTGCGCGTCGGAGCGTACGCCCGGCGGCGGCCGCGCCGCGGCGTCGCCGAGGACCTGGCGCGGGTGTTCACCTACTTCCCCGGGCTCCAGGCGCACCTGGGGCAGCCCGCCGGCACGCTGAGCGGCGGCGAGCAGCGGATGCTGGCCATCGGCAGGGCGCTGGTGGCGCGGCCGCGGCTGCTCCTGCTGGACGAGCCGACGCGCGGCCTGGCACCGCCGCTCAGGTCCAGGCTGTTCGGCACCATCCACGCCATCAACCGGCACGAAGGAACCATCATGATCATCGTCGAGCACAACGTGGCGGCGGCGCTGGAGGTGGCGCACCGGGCCTACCTCGTCGAGTCAGGCCGGATCGCCGGCCTGCGGGAACGTCGCAGGTGGTGACCGGATGTTCGGCCAGCAGCTCTTGGAGGGGCTCGGAGCGGGCGCGGGATACGCCGCCCTCGCGCTGGCCCTGGTGCTCACCTACCGGTTCACCGGGATCGTCAACTTCGCACAGGGCGAGCTGGCCATGCTCGCCACGTACGTGGCCTGGCAACTGGTCGACTCCGGGATGCCGTACTGGGCGGCGCTGCCGGTGACCGTGGCCGTCGCGTTCCTGGCCGGGGTCGTGACCGAGCGGACCGTCATGCGGCGGGTGGAGGACCGCGCGGGCGAGCTCACGCTCGTGGCGACGACGATCGGCCTGTACGTCACGGTGAACGCGATCGCCGCCCTGGTGTGGACCTCGGCCCTGCGCGCCTTCCCCAGCCCCTTCCCCGACGGCCCGGCCGGGGTGTCCGCGCTCGTGGCCGCGTGCGTCGCCGGGCCGGTGCTCGGCGCGGTCGCCCTGGTCGTCCGGCACACCGGCCTCGGCCTGGTGATGCGCGCCGTCGCCGCGGACCCGCGGTCGGCCCGGCTGTCGGGGGTCCGGGTCGGGCGCGTGCTGGCCCTGGGCTGGGGCGCCGCCTCGGCCATCGGCGCGGTCTCCGGCGTCCTGCTCGCTCCGATCCTCTTCCTGGAGCCCACCATGATGACCGGCGTCCTGGTCTACTCCTTCGCCGCCGCCACGCTCGGCGGCCTGGACAGCGCTCCGGGCGCGGTCGCCGGCGGGCTGATCGTCGGGGTCACCGAGACGCTGGCGGGCACGTACCTGGGCTTCGTCGGGGCGGATCTGAAGATCGCGGTGCCGCTGGTGCTCATCGTCGCCGTGCTGCTGCTGCGACCGCAGGGCCTGTTCGGCTCGGCGCCCGTGGAGCGGGCGTGAACACGGTTCCCGGACTCGTCCCCGCGGGCCACCGCAGGCTGCCCGTCGGCCAGGCGGCCGGGGACCGGCGGCAGGTGTGGCCGTGGCGGCGCGCCGGGCTGGGCGCTCTGGCGGCGGGCGCCGTGGCGCTGCCGTTCGTGCTGCCGCCGTACCTGTTGTTCCAGGCCACGCTCGTGCTCGTGTACGCCGTCGCGCTGCTCGGCCTGGACCTGGTGGTGGGGCGCGGCGGGCAGATCTCCCTGGGCCATGGCGCGTTCTTCGGCGTCGGCGCCTACACGGCGGCCGTCATGATCGCGCAGTTCGGCCTGCCGTACCCGCTGACTTTGCCGGTCGCGGCGCTGCTCACCTTCGGGCTCGGCTGGGCGGCCGGGCTGCCCGCGCTGCGGCTGCGCGGGCTCTACCTGGCCATGGTGACCTTCGCGGTCGCCGTCGTGCTGCCGCCGCTGCTCAAGCGCTTCCCGGCGATCACCGGCGGGGCGATGGGGATGCCCGTGCCCACGCCGCGGGCGCCCGTGCTGGACGACGACCAGTGGGTCTACTTCCTCGTCCTCGGGGTGACCGTCACGGCCTTCGCCGGGATCCGCAACCTGACGGCCTCGCGGGGCGGGCGGGCGCTCACCGCGATCCGGGAGCACCGGGCGGCGGCCGAGGTGCTCGGGATGCGCCCGGCGACCCACATGACGCACGCCTTCGCCTGGAGCGCCATGTACGCGGGCACGGCGGGCGCCCTCTACACCTGGACGGCCGGCTTCGTCTCCCCCGACTCCTTCGCCCTCAGCCTGTCCATCACGCTGCTGGCCGGGGTGGTCATCGGCGGCCCGGCCACGCTGACCGGGGCGCTGCTCGGCGCGTTCGTCGTGATGGGCGTGCCCGCCGTGGCCCGGGAGTTGAACCCGGCCGCCCCGGGCGTCATCTCCGGCCTGCTGATCGTCCTCGTCGTCTACGCGGCGCCGACAGGGCTCACCGGCCTGCTGCGCCGGGCCGCCTGGAGCGTCGCCGGGAGGCGCACATGAGAACTGCTGGGAGGCGCACATGAGAACTCTCGGGAGGCGCACATGAGAGCTGGGGTCGTGCCGCTGGCCAGATGTCTCGTCGCGTCGCTCGTCCTCCTGGCGTCGGGCTGCCGGCCGGCGGCCGGCGAGGTCACGCTCACCGGCGACTGCGCTGGCCAGGTGGGCACCGGGATGACCGCCGAGTCCGTCAGGGTCGGCGGGATCTACCCGCTGTCCGGGCCCGCCTCCGCCTACGCGGCCGTCGCCCAGGGGGTCCGCGCCTACTTCGACCACGTCAACGCGCGCGGAGGCGTGGAGGGGCGGCGCATCGAGTTCCTGGTTCGCGACGACGCCTACCAGCCCGCCCGCGCGGTGGAGGAGGCTCGCCGCCTGGTGCTGCACGACCGGGTGTTCGCGCTGTTCCAGACGCTCGGCACCCCGTCGACGGCCGCGGTGCGTGAGTACGCCGACCGGTGGAGGGTGCCGCAGGTGTTCGTCGCCACGGGGGCCACCCAGTGGGGCAGCGACACCAGGCGGCCCTGGACGATCGGCTTCCAGCCCAGTTACGTCGCCGAGGCCCGGGTCTACGCCCGCTACCTGGCCGAGGCCAGGCCCGAGGCCCGGGTCGCGGTGCTGTACCAGAACGACGACTTCGGCCACGACCTGCTCGACGGCTTCCGCCAGGCGATCGCCGGCACGTCCGTGCGGCTCGTGGCGGCGCTGAGCTACGAGGTGACCGACCCCAGCGTGCAGGGCCAGCTGGCCAACCTCGCCGCCTCCCGGGCCGACGTCCTGCTCAACGTCAGCACGCCGAAGTTCGCCGCCCAGGCGCTGGCCACCGACGCGGCCATGACCGGCTGGAACCCCCTGCACATCGTCAACGGCGTGGCCGCCTCCCCCGCCGTCCTGCAGCCCGTGGGGTACGCCAAGGTCCAGGGCATCGTGACGGCCGGGTTCCAGAAGGAGCCGGGCGCGCCGGACTGGGCCGACGACCCGGGCATGCACACCTACCTGGCCGCGCTGGCCCGGCACGCGCCCGAGGCCGATCCCGCCGGGCAGCAGGTGGTCTTCGGCTGGACGGCGGCGCAGGCCTTCGTCAAGGTGCTCGAGCGGATGCGCTGCCCCTCCCGTGAGGCCATGCGCGCGGCGATGCGCAGCCTGCCGGACGTCGAGCTCGACCTGCTCCTGCCCGGCATCACGCTCTCCACGGGGCCCGATGACGGGTTCCCGATCGAGTCGATGCAGCTCACGCGCTTGGAGGGCAACCGCTGGGTACGGTTCGGCAAGGTCATCGACACCCGCGCCGAGTTCGGCCCGGTCCCGCCCCAAGATCACCCTTGATTGCGGCGGAGTCCGCCGTCCGTTCACGAGCATGCCATGTCCCTATTACAGGGTCTCTGTCCATGATTCGGAAGTTCCGCCGTACGCTGACCGTCACCGGCCTGGCCTCCCTGGCGGCCGCCGCCACCCTCACCTCGCTCCCTCCGGCGTCCGCCGCGGACGGGTTCGACCGCATACACGAGCAGTTGCTGCGGCACGGCACCGGAGCCCCGCTCATGATCGCCGCCCACCGAGGGCAGTGGCGCGACGCGCCGGAGAACTCCCTGGCCGCGATCCGGGCCGCCGTCGAGGACGGCGCCGAGATCGTCGAGATCGACGTACGGCCCACCCGCGACGGCCACCTCGTGCTCATGCACGACGAGACCGTCAACCGGACCACCAACGGCACCGGCCGCGTCGCCGACCTGACCCTCGCGCAGATCAGGTCGCTCCGCCTCAAGCAGGGCCTGGGCGGCAACCAGGCCGCGCTCACCGGCCACACCGTGCCGACCTTCGAGGAGGCGATGCTGGCCGTCAAGGGCCGGGCCCTGGTCAACCTCGACAAGGGCTGGCCCGTCCGGGAGGCGATGTACGAGGTGCTGAAGCGGACCGGCACCGTGGACCACGGCCTGTTCAAGGGCGCTCCCACGGTGGAGGAGGCCGCCGCCTTCATGGCCCGGGACGCCGAGATCCTCTACATGCACATCATCGACGACAGCACCGCCGGCGTGGTCGGCACCTTCCCCGGCCGCCAGCCCGTGGCGTACGAGGTGGTGTTCGACCGGGCCGAAGATCCGCAGGTCGCTCCCCAGACGCTGGAGAAGATCGCGCGGCACAGCCGGATCTGGATCAACAGCATGTGGTACGGCCTCGCCGCCAGGTACACCGACGAGGCGTCCCTGCGCGACGCGAACCTCGGCTGGCGCGCGCTGGTCAAGACGTACGGCGCGAACATGATCCAGACCGACAACGTCGAGGCGCTGGACCACTGGCGCGACGGCGGCAACCTGTCCCACTGGAGCCGGCAACCCGGCAACCGCACGGTCCGCGTCGAGGGCGAGGACTTCGCGCCGGGCGGCGAGGGTGTCGGCTACCACGACCTCGACCCGAACCGCTGCACCGTGGCCCGCCCCGAGGAGGGCGTGGACATCTGCGACCTCGAGGGCGCGATCGCGGTGAACTGGATCCGCGGCGGCGAGTGGCTCAAGTATCGCTTCGAGGTCAAGCGGCCGGGCCTCTACCAGGTCTCGGCCCGCGTCTCCTCGCCGTACTCACCGGCCGGCACCGTCGTGCTCGACTGGGGCACGGGCACCGGCACCACCGCCGCGATCGCGAACACCACCGGCCACGACGCGCTGACGCTCCAGCCCCTGGAGCGCCGCCGCCTCACCAGGGGCACGCACGAGCTGGTCCTGCGCATGCCGGAGACCGCCTACCAGAACTTCAACCTCGACTACCTGCAGCTCGACCTGATCAACCGCTGACCCCCGAGCCGAACCGCGCCCGCCTCCACGACGGCCTGACGGCGAGCATTCTGCGGCGACGGCGGGCGTCGCCGCAGACGCTCACCGATCAGGGAGCGATGCCCACGCCGCCGCGCCGGGCCAGGGCCCGTTCCCGCTCCGCCGTGAGCGCGGGCCAGTGGCGGCCGCCCGGGCGTGGCAGCACGCGGGAGGCGTAGTCGGCCGGCACGAAGCCGGGATCGTAGTGGCAGCCGGTGCCGTAGACGGTGTCGAACGCCGGGCAGGACGCGGCGAGCGACTCGGGCGTGGGCTTGGCGCCGGTGCGCACCCACCCGGACAGCGCCGAGATCGCGGCGGCGTACTCCGAGGCGCTCAGCGCGCTGTGCTCGCTCTCCCGGGTGAAGGCCTGCACCAGGTGGTCGCCGGCGCGGGCGCCCTCCAGGCTGGCGCGGTAGGCCGCCTCGTGCTCGACGAAGGCCGTGGGGTCGTCGATCGCGTGCATGGTGAGCACGGGCAGGGCGACCGCCCCGGTGACGTCGCTGTCGAAGGACAGGTCCCGAACGGCCGACGGGTCGGCCGAGAACCGCTCGACGCCGGCGTTGAGCGCCTTGTCGTCGTGGGAGCCGGAGTAGCGTACGCCCCGGTTGCCGAACGGGTTCCGGCCGCCGAGCCGCGCGTGCACGATGTCGCGGAACGTGAAGGTGGCGAACCGCAGATGCGACTCCAGCGTGCGCTCCGGGATCCTGGTCACGGCCAGGATGTCGTCGAGGTTGCGCTGCTGCAGGGGCGTACGGGCCTCGGGCTCGAGGTCGTGGCCGGTGCACTCGCTCAGCCGGGCGCGCAGGCCGGTCGACGTCATCGTCGAGTCCGCGCGCAGCCCCATCCACAGCGGATACTGCGGCTCGGTGGGGCGCGGGTGGTTGCGGCAGTAGTACTGGTAGACCACCCGCAGGTCCACCCGGTAGTCGTAGCCGCGCGAGCCGCCCGCCAGCACGCCGCTGGTCAGCAGCACCCCGTCGTACGGCGAGCCCGGCCGGCGGCCGTAAATCTCGGCGACCTTGGCGGCCACGTTGCCGCCCCAGGACTGGCCGTGGACGTAGGTGCGCTGCGGTCGCCCGAACCTCTCGACGAACAGCCGGCGCAGGTTCTCGGTGTCCTCGGCCGCCATCCTGGTGCCGTAGCCGCCGCGCCGGTAGGCCGAGCCCGCCCAGGCGTAGCCCTCGCGGACCAGCACCGACCAGCGGGCCAGGTCGTCGGGGCTGCGCTCGGGGTCGGACGCCTCGGTCAGGTCGGGGCCGCCGTGGGCGTGCATGACCAGCGACCCGTTCCAGTCCGCCGGGATGGCGATCATGTAGTGGGCCCCGTTCCGGTCCTGCCCGCGGTGGCAGGTCGCCTGCGCCGTGAGCGGCTCCGGGCAGGGCACGGTGACCATCGTGCCGGCGGGCGCCGCGGCCGCGGGCGAGCCGAGTGCGGCCAGCAGCGGTCCGATGAGCAGGCCGGTCAGCGCGATGCGCCCGCGCCGGCGGGGTCGGGATCCGAAGGGTGTCCGGGGGGTGCGGCCAGGGGCCTGGCTCGTGTCCACGTAAGTGGTCCTCCTTCGTCAGCCCCGCGCCCTGCTGCGGGCGCGGGGCTCTGATGCTAGGAAGGAGGCCCTGTTAAGAGAATGTTTCGTCAATTGTGTTCGTAGATCGCGGGCCGGCGTTCGGGGAGATGGCCGTCCACCGGCAGGATCGGCGCGTCCACCGGGACCGTCTGCGGATATTTCAGGCCGGCGCCGGTGTTCAGCACCACCACCTCCTCGTCCCCGCCGATCCAGCCCGAGGCGCGCAGCTTGCGGGCCGCGGCGAAGGCCGCCGCGCCCTCCGGGCAGACGAAGGCGCCCTCCAGGGCCGCGACCTCGCGCAGCTCGGCCAGCAGCTCGGCGTCGGTGACCGCGATCGCGGTCCCCGAGGTCTCGGCCAGCGCCTCGAGGATGAGGAAGTCGCCCAGGGGTTTGGGGACGTTGATGCCGAAGGCCACGGTACGGGAGTCCGCCCAGTGCCGGCTCTCCCGCTCGCCGGCTTCGAACGCGCGTACGATCGGCGCGCAGCCCTCGGCCTGGACCGCCACCAGCCGGGGCGGCGGGCCCGACACCCAGCCGAGCTCCCGCAGCTCGTTGAGGGCCTTGTGGATGCCGATCAGGCCCACGCCACCGCCGGTCGGGTAGAGGATCACGTCGGGCATGCGCCAGCCGAGCTGCTCGGCGATCTCGATGCCCATCGTCTTCTTGCCCTCGATGCGGTACGGCTCCTTGAGCGTCGAGGTGTCGAAGACCTGCCCGTCCGAGGCGGCGACCAGCTCGCCGACCATCCGCCCGGCATCGCTGATCAGCCCGTCCACCAGATAGAGGTCGGTGCCCGACGCCACGCACTCCCGCCGGGTGATCTCCGGTGCGTCCACCGGCATGACGACCGTGGCGGCCAGCCCGGCGCGGGCTCCGTAGAGCGCCCAGGCGGCCCCGGCGTTGCCGTTGGTCGGCATCGCCAGCCGCTCGATGCCCAGCTCGGCCGCGCGGGACACGCCGACCGCGGCGCCGCGGGCCTTGAACGAGCCGGTGGGGATCAGGCCCTCGTCCTTCATCAGCAGCCGCGGCACGCCGATCCGCTCGCCGTAGCGCGCCATCGGCAGCAGCGGCGTCATCCCCTCGCCGAGGGTGGTCACCGCCTCCGGGCTCCTGACCGGCAGCAACTCGTGATAGCGCCACAGATCCGGCCTGCGCCGCGCGATCTCCGCCGGGCTCACCGAGGAGCCGGCGGCTGCCAGGTCGTAGCGGGCGAGCAGCGGCGACCCGCACTTCGTGCACAGGTTCTGCGGGCGCTCGCTGTCATGGACGGCTCCGCATCGGCCGCATTCGAGATGGGACAACCGGCTGAAAGTCACGCACGCTCCTTCGACGCTGCGACCGGCCCCCCGCACGTCGCCGGGAGCGGCTCGTCGTCCGTGGGGCGTGGGCTCTTGTCCCACCCGCCCTACCCTGCCCGGGGCCGGGGACGAGGTGAAGGGGATGCCGGTCAGCGGTTGCGGAGGTTCTTGCGCCAGTGGAAGCCGCCGGGCAGGTTGACCGACAGCGTACGGCGGCCGTCCGCGGTTCGCGTCACGCGGAAGAGCCGGTTGCCCCAGCTGTGCCCCACGCCGCCGCGGGACAGGTTCAGCCGGAAGGGACCGAGCTTGATGGACTTTCGATAGCTCAAACCCATTGCGGGTTCCTCCTTGAGAGCTCGCGAAGAACCTTCAGCTACCCAAACAAGAGGCGACATATCGGGTTTCGTAATCTTGTGGCAAAGCCTCACATGTTCTCGGCGCCCGCCTTGATGGCTTCGCGGATCCGGAAGTACGTGCCGCAGCGGCAGATGTTGCGCAGCCCGTCGAGGTCGGCGTCGGTGATCCCGCGGCCTTCGGCGGCGGCACGGCGGACCAGCGCCACGGCGGCCATGATCTGGCCGGGCTGGCAGTAGCCGCACTGCGCGACGTCGTGGTCCAGCCAGGCCTGCTGCATGGGGTGCAGGTCCTTGCCGGCCGTGGCCGCGAGCCCTTCGATGGTGGTGACCTCGTCGGCCGGCTGGAGATCCGCGACGGGGATCGCGCACGGGTTGATCGCCTCGCCGTTGAGGTGGCTGGTGCAGGCCTTGCAGACGTTGATGCCGCAGCCGTACTTCGGCCCGGTGATGCCGAGGAGGTCGCGCAGCACCCACAGCAGGCGCACGTCCCCGGCGACGTCGACGGTGACCTGCTCCCCGTTGACGCGGAAGGTGTACTCAGGCACTCGGCTCTCCTCAGGTCAGCGGGCGACGTCCAGGCCGTCGGTCGGGGACGGCGGGATGGGCGGGACGGTCGGTTTCGGGGTGAAGGACAGCGTGCCGTGGTTGATCGGGAAGCTGGTGGGCATCGTCCCGGTCGCGCGGCCGTACGCGCAGGCGACCGCGGCCATCGACGCGGCCACGCCCAACTCGCCGGCACCGCCCGGGGTCTCGGAGGTGCTGGGCATGACGATGATCCGGAGCTCGGGCGGGGTGTTCCACTGCCGGGTGTAGAAGTAGTTGTCCCAGCTCGCCTCGAGGAAGTGCCCGTCGCGCAGGTGCAGGCTGGAGGTCAGGGCCAGCGCGATGCCGTCCATGATGCCGCCCATCATCTGCGCCTCCAGGCCGCGCGGGTTGACGGCGAGGCCGACGTCCACGGCGAAGACGGCCTTGGTGACGCGCGGCCCGGTCACACCGTCGCGGATGGCGCGGTTGACGGTCTCCGGGCGGCAGTCGATCTCCACCAGCGCGGCGCTGACCGACTTGTACTCGGCGTGGAACGCGATGCCCTGCGCGGTGCCCGGCTGCATGGGCCGCCCCCATCCGCCGGCCTCGGCCACCTTCGCCAGCACCGCCCGTGAGCGGGCGTCGCGGAGGAAGTCGTGCCGTAACCGGTAGGGGTCCTTGCCCATCCGCGCGGCGAGCTGGTCGACCATGAGCTCCCGGGCGCAGGTGACGTCGGGCGAGTAGACGTTGCGCATGCTGCCGGTGTTGAAGCCCTTGTCCGTCTCGGCGAGGAGCCGGCTGGTGACGCCGAAGTCGTAGGACGTCGCCTGGCTGAGGTGGAAGAACGTCTGGGAGAACCCGATGTCGCCGACCGGGAGCCGCGCGGCCAGGGCGGTGATGATCTCGCCCAGCCCGTGGCCGAGGTCGGTGGAGACGCCGGTGTGCCGTTGCTTGTAGCTCAGCACGGTGTCGCCGAGGTAGGCGATGCGTACCCGGGAGGTGGCCATCGGATGGGCGCGGCCCTGGCGGGAGTCGTCGGCGCGGTGCCACATGAGCTTGACCGGTTTGCCGATCTTCCGGGACACCTCGGCGGCTTCCAGCGCCGCGTCGAAGAACAGCTTGCGGCCGAAGGAGCCGCCGCCCTCGACGACGTGCACGGTGACCCGGCCGGGCGGCAGCCCGAGCCTGGCGGCGACGGCCTGCTGGGCGACGATCGGCGACTTCAACGCCGACCAGATCTCGGCGCGGTCGGCCCGTACGTCGGCGATCGCGCAGTTGGGCTCCAGCGCGCTGTTGCTGCGGAAGTGGAAGGTGAACTTGCCTTCGACGACCGGGGTCGGCGGTCTGAGCCCGATCGGCGGCTCCGCGGCCTCCAGCTCCCGCAGCACGCTCGCGTCGGACTTCCCTTCCGCGGTGCCGGGCCGCCAGGAGACCCGCAGGGCGCGTACGGCGTCGATGCACTGGCCGAAGGTCTCGGCGCGCACCGCCACCCCGGTGGAGATCACCACGGCGTCGGTGACGCCCGGCATGGTGCGGACCTCGGCGAGGTTGGCCACCGAGCCGACCTTGCCGTTGATGGTCGGCGGGCGGCACACCATCGTCGGCTTCGCGTCCGGGACGTCGAGGTCCATCGTGAACTTCTTGCGCCCGGTCACCGCGTCCAGCGCGTCGATCCGGTTGTGCGGCCTGCCGATGACGGTGAAGCTCGCCCGTGGCGTGAGCGCCACGGACACCTGCCGGGTCCGCGTGCTCGCGGCCTTCCCGGCGAGGGCGCCGATGCCGACGCCACGGCCGGAACGGTCGGTGATCACCCCCGCCTTCAGGGTCAGGTCGCCGACCGCCGAGCCGAGTTCGGTCGCCGCCGCCGCCAGCAGCCGTTCCCGGGCGATGGCGGCGGCGACCCGGATCGGGGTGTAGGTCGCGATGGTCGTGTTCGATCCGCCGGTGAGCTGGTTGAAGACCAGCTCGGGGCGGGCGTCGGCCAGAGTGACCCGTACGCGTTCCAGCGGCACGGCCATCTCCTCGGCGATCAGCATGGCCGTCGAGGTGGTGATGCCCTGCCCCACCTCGGCCCGCGGCAACGCGAAGGACACCGTGCCGTCCTGATGGACCTCGACCGAGATCAGGCCCGAGGTCGGCAGCGCCGCCGCGGTCATCAGGTCGTTGAGGTCGAGCAGCGCCGGCAGGGCCAGGGGCTCCGCCGATGGCAGCGGGTCGGCGGCCGCCGGCGGCGGATCGAGTTCGGCGGCGGCCACCAGGGTCGGAGCCGCGAGAACGTACCCGAGAAACCGCCGCCGCGCGATGGCGTCATTCGATTCCGTCATTGTTCAGCTCATCCAGGACGGTTGGTCGTGGGGATCTCTATCTTGGTCTCCTTGCCCTTGGTGAGGAAGAACAGGATGTACTTGCGCGCGGCCTCGTCGATGACCCAGGCGACCTCGGGCACGAGCGGCAGCGGGATGAGGCCCTCGCGGAACTTCACGAGCTTCGGCCAGGCAGTGGCGATCAGCGGGTCCCACAGCGGCTCGCGCCGGATGCCGTCCCAGTCGGCCACCTGGTCGCCGACCAGGTAGCGGGCCAGCGCGTTGCACAGAGGCCGGCTGATGCTGCCGGGGCTGGTCTGCTCGGCGAGCTGGCCCAGCAGGATGTCGGTCAGGATCACGCCCTCGGGCGTCGGACCCATGTTCCTGGGCAGGATCTGGTCCGACTGAGCGTTGGCCGCGTCCCAGGTGGCGGGGACGTACTCGTCCTTGATGCCGAGCAGGTGCGCGGTCACCTGCCACACGTGCAGGTACGCCTCCGACTCGGCGGCCGTGATCGGCACCTTCCATTCGCGCATCTTGCGCATCGCGAAGGTCGGCAGGGTGTGCCAGGTGACCAGCATGTCCTCCTGGCTGATCGGGATGTCACCGCCCCAGTGGGGGGACTGCTGCAGCAGGTGCCGCACCGCCGCGTGCACCAGCCGGGTCTTCACGGCCTCGACGATGCAGGAGCCGTCGGGCCGGTAGGCGTTCAGGGATCCGACGGCGAACCCCAGGATGCTCGTCTTGGCGACGCGGTCCTCCATGTCCGCGCCGCCCTTGGAGTAGTAGACCGCGCGAGCCTCCTTGGGGATGGCGGTGCTCAGCATGCCGCCGCCGACGCCGTTGAGCAGGTTGAGGTAGAGCCCTCTGGCCTTGTTGAACTCGGCCGCGGTGCCCAGCTTGCCGTGGTCCGCCCACGACGGCAGCTCGCGGGCCCGCTCCATGAACGACCGCAGATCCTCCGGCAGCCCGGCGGGTAACGGCTGATCGTTGCGGGTCCAGTCCCACAGCAGGCGGTTGACCTCGGGCACCGCGCCGCGATCGATCAGCGAGGCGACCAGCGGGTCGGCCTCCTCGTCCCAGACCCACCGCGGATCGGCTCCGGCGCCGGAGCCGGCGACCGAGCCGGTCGGCGCCCAGGTCCACGGCGTCAGGGGGCGCGCTCCAGCCGGGGACGCCATCCCCATCGCCCCGAGCGCGCCCAGGGCCCCGCCTGAGATCAGCATCTTGCGTCTGCTCAGCTCCGCCATGCTCCGAACTCCCTTCGAGCGTGTCAGGACGGGCGGTTGGTGTCCGGGATCTCGATCCTGATCGGCTGCGCCTCGGACAGGAAAAGCAGGGCGGCCTTGCGCAGGAACTCGTCGAACAGCCAGTACGCCTCCGGCGCCAGCGGGAACGGCAGCAGCCCCTCGCGGACGGCGATGAAGGGCCCCCAGGACACCTTGAGCAGCGGATCCCAGACCAGCTCCCTCGGGATCTTCAGCCATCCGGCAATCCGGTCGCCGAGCATGAAGCGCGTGAACGCGCCGAGTATGGGCTTGGACAGGATGCCGGCATCGACCGAGGAGCCGAGGTTGAGCAGGATGTCGGCCAGCTTGACGCCCTCGGGCGTCGGCGCCAGCACCGGGTCCAGGACCTCCTTGGCCTGAGCGTTGGCCTCGGCCCACGACGCCGGGATGTACTCGTCTTTGATACCGAGCAGATGAGCGGTCAGCTGCCACGAGTGCAGGAAGCCCTCGGACTCGGCGGCGGGGATGGGCACCCTCCAGGCGACCAGCTTCTGCATGACGGTCGTGGGCAGGCTGTGCCAGGTGACCATCATGTCGCGCTGGCTGATCGGGATCTCCTCCTCGGCGACCTCCGACCAGTGCGGGGACTGTGGCAGCAGGTGCCGCACCGCCGCGTGCACGAGCCGGGTCTTGACGCAGGTCACGATCATTTCGCCGTCGGGCTGGAAGGCGGTCCGGCTCATGACGTCGTAGCCGAGCTTGGCGGTCTTGGAGATGCGGTCCTTCATGTCCGCGCCGCCCTGGGAGTAATAGACCGCGAGGGCCTCCTTGGGGATGACCGTGCTCATCATGCCGCTGGCCAGCCCGTACAGGAGGCCGAGGTAGAGGCCGCGCTTCTCGTTGAACCTGAACGCGGTCGCGAGCTTGCCGTGGTCGGCCCACGAAGGCAGCTGACGGGCCCGCTCCATGAAGTCCCGCAGGTCCGCCGGCAGCCCGGCCGGTAACGGCTGGCCGTTCTTGGTCCAGGTACGTAACAGCTCGTTGACCCTGGGCACGTCCCCCCGGTCGAGCAGCGAGGCGACCAGCGGGTCGGCCTCCTCGTCCCACACCCATCGCGGGTCGGTGCCGGCCCCGGTGCCCGCCACCGAGCCCTTGGCCGACCACGTCCACGATCCCTGCGCGTACGCCGGCGCCGCGACGCCCAGCGCGCCGAGCGCGCCCAGCGCCCCACCGGCCTTCAGCACGTTGCGCCTGCTGAGTCGGTCCATGCCTGCGTTCCTCCTCCTCGCCGGAGCCTCCTCGTCGGAGCGACGAAGCGCTGTTTGATACGATGAAACACATAGCGCTTCCGTGTATCATCATTATGAGAGCACACTGTGAGGGGCATCACAAGACCGCACCGGCGGCCGTCGGGGCATGAGGCAGAATCAACTGCAGGAGGTGATCGTGGAATCTGCGCTGTCCGGGCTCATGACGCCTTCGGACTCGGAGTCGTTGCTGGAGCGCGCATACCTTGATGCCGTCGAACAGGTCGACGACACCGACGAGCTCCGCGCCCGCATACTCGACGCGGCATACGACCAGTTCTGCCGGATGGGCATCCGGCGCTCCACCATGGAGGACGTCGCCCGGCGCGCCAAGGTCTCGCGGATCACGGTCTACCGGCGGTTCGCCACGAAGGACGCGCTGGTCGAACACGTCGTACGCCGCGAGTTCCGCCGCTACTTCGACCGGTTCCTCATCGACATAGAGCAGGCGGGCACCCCGGCCGACCGCGTGGTCCTGGGCTTCGTGAGCTCGTTACGCGCCATCCGGGGCAACCCGCTGATCGGCGGCCTGATCTCCGCGGAGCCGGACCTGCTGGTGCCCTCCATGGTCGCCGACGGGGGCCGGACCCTCGCCACCGTGCGCCAGTTCGTCGCCGGGCAGCTGCGCCGCGAGCAGCACGCGGGCCACGTCTCCGCCGACCTGAACACCGACCTCGTGGCCGAGATGATGGTCCGGGTCTCCGCCTCCTTCCTGGCGACCCCCAGCCACATCATCGACCTCGACGACGACGAGCAGCTGGCCGCGGTGGCCCGCCAGTTCCTGGTGCCGATGCTGACCCCACCCTGATGCGATTTTGTGGCAATTGCGACTCATGTGCAGAATGGGGAGGTGCTTCCTGATCGAATCGCCCTGCCCATGCCGCTCATCAGCACCCCGCCGAAGGCGGGGGCCGGCTCATGAGAAAGCTCCTGGCCCTGGTGGCAGCCCTGATCCTGACCGCCTGCGGCCAGACGCCCGCCACCACCCGGCAGGCCGGTCCCGCCGCGGCGCCACAGGCAGGTTTCCCGGTCACGATCACCAACTGCGGGCGCACCCTCACCTTCGACCGGCCGCCCGCCAAGGTCGTCACCGGCTACCACCCCTCCCTGGAGACCCTGTTCGCCCTCGGCCTGCAGGATCGCGTCGCCGGGCGGACGAACTTCTCCGAGAGCGCGTTCCTGCCCGGCCAGAAGGAGCTGTACGACCGGATCCCGGAGATCTCGCCGACGATCATGCTGCCGCAGAAGGAGGTCATGCTCGCCCAGGGCGCCGACTTCGTCCTGGACAACGCGATGGCCGCCTTCGACGCCGCCGGCGGCTACGCCACCGTGGCGGAGCTGGACGCCGCGGGCTCCCCGGTGTACATCCTGGGCGGCTGGTGCAGCCCTGAGGAGACGCTCGAGTACACCCTCGACGACACCCTCACCGACCTGCGGAACCTCGGCAAGATCTTCGGCGTCTCCGACCGCGCCGACCGGCTGGTCGCCGACCTGCGCGGCAGGCTGGACGACGTGCGCGAGCGCGTCGCCGGCCGGCCGCCGGTCAAGGTGCTGGCCACCGACGGCGGCAAGGGCCCGGTCAACGCCTACGGCGGCGCCGGCATCACCAACCAGATGATCACCGCCGCCGGCGGGGTGAACGTGCTGGCCGGCGTCAAGGGCGACTACACCGAGGTCAGCGTGGAGCAGGTCAGCGCCGCGCATCCCGACGCCATCCTGGTCAGCGAGTACGCCACGCTTCGGGGCGAGACGATGCCGACTGTGCGGGCCAAGACCGCCGACACCCTCGCCATCGCCAGGAACAGCCCCGCGGCCAAGGACCGGCGGGTGCTCGCGGTGCCGGTGGCGGCCCAGCATCCCGGCTACCGCAACCTCCTGGCCATCGAGGACATCGCCCGCTTCCTGCACCCCGACGCGTTCACCCGATGACCAGCGCACTTCAGCGGGCCAGGCCGGTGGACACCGGCGGGGCGCACCGGCGCGGCGGCCGGTTCGTGCTGCTCGTCGTCATCCTCGCCGTGGCCGTGGTCGCCTCGACGTGGCTGGCGGTGAGCATCGGCGCGGTGCGGATCGGGTTGCCGCAGGCCTGGGGCATCGTCGCCGACCGCCTGGTGCCCGGCCTGGTCCCGCGCACCTGGACGCCGGTGCAGGAGCAGATCGTCTGGGAGTTCCGGCTGCCGCGCGCGCTGCTGGCGCTGCTGGTCGGGGCCGGGCTGGCGGTGGTCGGGGCGGTGCTGCAGGCGCTGGTGCGCAACCCGCTGGCCGACCCGTTCCTGCTCGGCATCTCCTCCGGCGCGTCCTTCGGCGCGGTGCTCGTGCTGATCCTGGGCGCCGGGGCGCTGGGCGGGCTGTCGCTGTCGGGCGCCGCCTTCGCCGGCTCGCTCCTGGCTCTGGGACTGGTGTACGTGCTGGCCCAGCGGGCGGGCCGGATCACCCCGTCGCGGCTGGTGCTGGCCGGGGTGGCGCTGGCCTACCTCTTCCAGGCCCTCTACAGCTTCGTGCTGCAGCAGGCGCAGAGCGGGCGGGCGGCCCAGCAGGTGCTGTTCTGGTTGATGGGCAGCCTCGGCGGGGCCCGCTGGCACATGCTGCCGCTGCCGGCCGCCGTCCTGGCCGTGGGCCTGGTCTACCTGCTGCTGCAGCATCGTCAGCTCAACGCGCTCACCGCCGGTGAGGAGAGCGCCGTCTCCCTCGGCGTGAACGTGCACCGCCTGCGGCTCACGCTCTTCGTCCTCACCTCCCTGCTGGTCGGCGTGCTGGTGGCCACCAGCGGGGCGATCGCGTTCGTCGGGCTGATCGTGCCGCACGCGGCCCGGCTGCTCGTCGGGGCCGACCACCGCCGGGTGCTCCCGGTCACGGCGCTGCTCGGCGCGGCGTTCCTGCAGCTCGTGGACGTCGCCGCCCGGGTCGTCAACGCGCCGCAGGAGCTGGCGCTCAGCATCGTCACCGCGCTGTTCGGCGTGCCGTTCTTCCTGTGGCTGCTGCGCCGCCGCTCGGTGGACCGGGCGGTGACCGTCGCATGAGGCTCGACCTGCACGGCGTCGCCGTGCACCTCGACGGCCGCCCGATCGTCCACGAGGCCGACCTGCTGGTGGACGACGGCGAGTTCGTCGCCCTGGTGGGCCCGAACGGCTGCGGCAAGTCCACCCTGTTGCGGACGATCTACCGGGCGCTGCGTCCCTCGGCGGGGCTCATCCGGGTGGACGGCGACGACGTGCACGGCCTGCCCTGGCGGGAGTCCGCCCGGCGAACCGCCGTGGTGGCCCAGGAAACGCCCGCCGAGCTCGACTTCACGGTCGGGGAGGTCGTGCTCATGGGGCGCACGCCGTACAAACCCGATGCCGTGGGGGACGCGGAGCGGTGCGCGCGGGCCCTGGACCGCGTCGGCCTCGCCGGCGCGGCGGACCGCGTCTACGCCACCCTGTCCGGCGGCGAGAAGCAGCGCGCCCTCGTCGCCCGCGCCCTGGTGCAGGAGACCCGCCTGCTCCTGCTCGACGAGCCCACCTCCCACCTGGACATCCGCCACCAGCTGGAGATCCTGCACCTGGTCCGCGAGCTGGGCACCGAGCTGGGCCTCGCCACCCTGGCCGTCCTGCACGACCTCAACCAGGCCGCCGCGTTCTGCGACCGCCTCTACGTCATG
Source organism: Nonomuraea sp. NPDC049709 (assembly GCF_040674815.1). Classification (NCBI taxonomy): domain Bacteria; kingdom Bacillati; phylum Actinomycetota; class Actinomycetes; order Streptosporangiales; family Streptosporangiaceae; genus Nonomuraea; species Nonomuraea sp. NPDC049709. Next base: position 27,709 of record NZ_JBFANM010000013.1, on the reverse strand, counting down.
AGCGCCGGCCGCATCCTGGCCGGCGGGCCGCCCGGCCAGGTCCTCACCCCCGAGCTGATCTCCGAGGTGTACGGCGTGCGCGCCGTCCATCGCCCCCAGCTCGTCTTCGAACGGCTCAGTCGGAGCCGGGCCACCAACCAGGCGGGTCCAGGGGCCAGCGGCTGAGGGCGGCGCCCAGCACGCTCCCGGCGGTGGCGCTGCTGAGGGCGATGCTCCAGCCGATGGGCCCGAGGGGCGTGCAGCCGAAGAAGCCGCTCACGAAGGGCGTCTGGATGACGGCGGTGAGCAGGGCGGCCGAACCGAGGCCGGCGGCCAGGACGTTGCGGTCGAGGCCGCCGGTCAGCAGGGTCTGGCCCAGCTGGCTGCCGACCAGCGCGGCCAGCGCCACGGTCGAGGCGCGGCGGGACCGTCCGGTGAACCGGGCGGCCAGCCACGCGCTGCCCGCTCCCGCCGCGGTGGCCAGCGCCCGGTTGTACATCTCCTGGGTGAGGGCCTCGCCGAGGGACATGTCGGGGCCCTCGCGCAGCAGGTGCGCGACGTCGTGCTCGCTGGGCGGCCGCAGCGCGATCGCCAGCGCGGGGGCGAGATCGGTGAGCAGGTTGACCAGCAGCAGCTGGCGGGCGTTCAGCGGGGACCGCCCGGTCAGAGCCGTGCCCAGGACGGTGAAGGCGATCTCCCCGAGGTTCCCGCCGAGCAGGATGCCCAGGGCGTGCCGGACGGACGACCACATGGCCCGCCCCTCGACCAGCGCCGCGATGATGGTCTCCAGGCGGTCGTCGGAGACGACGAGGTCGGCGGCGGCCTGCGCGGCGGGCGTGCCGCGGCGGCCGAGCGCGATGCCGACGTCGGCCAGCCGGATGGCCGGGGCGTCGTTGGCGCCGTCGCCGGTCATCGCGACCACCTTGCCCAGCCGCTGGTAGGCCTGGATGATGCGGACCTTCTGCGCCGGGCTGCAGCGGGCGATGACGTTCACCTCGGGCAGCCGCTTGTCCAGCGCGGCGTCGTCGAGCTCGTCGATCTCCGCTCCGGTGAGGACGTGGTTGGGGGTGGCGCCGGGGTGCACGGTGGCCGCGATCGCGTCGGCCGTGGCGGGGTGGTCTCCGGTGATCATGACGGTACGCACGCCCGCCTCGTGCAGGCGGGCCGCCGCGGGGGCGGCGCTGGTGCGTACCGGGTCGGCGAGGGCGAGAAAGCCGAGGAAGGTCAGGTCGCGGACGGTGTCCTCGCCGACCCCCTCCTGGGTGGCGGGCATGCGGCGTTCGGCCACGGCGAGCACGCGGTGACCGGCCCCGGCGAGCCGTTCGGCCAGCTCGGTCAGGGCGGTGTGGTCGCCGTCGGTCATCTCGCGTTCCCGCCCGCCGGTCCGGTGCCGGCCGCAGCGCGACAGCACGACCTCGGGGGCGCCCTTGACGCTGAGGAGCACCTGCCCGCCGGCGCGGCCGAGGGTGGCGTGGAAGCCGCGCGAGGGCTCGAACGGCAGGGCGAGGGTCTTCCGCCAGCCGCGGGCGCCTGTGCCCGGCCGGATCCGCGCGCGGCGGGCGCACTCGACGACGGCGCGGTCGGTCTGATGGGCCAGGTCCTCCGGGTGGCGGGCGTCCGGGCTGGCCCGCAGCGCCGCGGCCACCACCGTGCGGCAGGAGTCGTCCAGCGATCGCACGGGGCGGGCACGGGTGCCGTCGTGGACCTCGCGCACCGCGAGCCGGCCCTCGGTGAGGGTGCCGGTCTTGTCGAAGCACAGCACGTCCACCCGGCCGAGGGCCTCGATGGTACGCGGGTTGCGCACCAGCGCGCCGAGATCGGCCAGGCGGCGGGCGGCCGACAGCTGGGCGGCGTTGACCAGGAACGGCAGGCCCTCGGGCACCGAGGCGATGGCCAGGTTCACCGCCGCGCTCAGGCTGTCGCGCACCGGCACGCTGTGCAGCAGTCCCGCTCCGGTCACGGCCGCGGCCGAACCCAGTGCCACCGGCAGGCTGTGCCGGGTGAAGCGGCGCAGGTGCTGTTCGACGCCGGTGGCCGGGGCGCTCTGGCGGGCGGCGGCCATGCTGCGTCCGACCTCGGTGTCGGCGCCGGTCGCCACGACGACCGCCACGGCCCGGCCGGCTGCCAGGGTCGTGCCCTCGTACAACATCGACCGGCGATCGGCGAGCTCCGCGGCGATGACCGGAGCGACGTCCTTGGCCGCCGACAGCGACTCCCCGGTCAGTGACGACTCGTCGGCCTCCACCCCGTCGGCGCGCAGCAGCCGGCAGTCGGCGGGGACGACGTCGCCCGGGCCCAGCAGCACCACGTCTCCGGGGACGAGCTGCTCGGCGGTGACGATCTGCTCGATGCCGTCGCGGCGGACGGTGGCCCCGACGGCCGAGCGGGCCAGCAGGTCGGCCAGGGCCCGGTCGGTGCGTACGCGTTGCGCGGCCCCGGTCAGCGCGGAGACCCCGGTGATGCCGGCGACCAGGCCGGCGTCCACCAGCGAGCCGACGACCGCGCTCAGCGCCGCCCCGCCGGCCAGGACGGGAGTCAGCGGGTTGGCCAGCTCCTCCATGAACGCCGCGCCCAGGCTGCTGCCCAGCGGCTCCAGACGACCGCCCGCCCGCCACCTCTGCCGCGCCTCCTCGCTGCTCAGCCCCTCTTCGCCGGTGTCCAGGCGGCGCAGCACGGCCTCGGCCGGCATCAGGTGCCACGGGGTACGGGCGACGGCGCGGGCGGGTGTCTGCGTGTGCAGGTGGTGGGCCCGCCAGGCGCCGTCGGCGAAGGCCAGCGCGGCGCCGATGTTGACCGCGCGCAGGCTGCGTACCGACGGCCGCGCCGACCCGCCCTGCAGGGCCGAGGCCGCGCCGATGCCGGTGGCCGCCTGCGACAGCACGATCGCGTCGCGATCCACGGAACGAGCCGCCGCCACGGCCTCCACCAGCAGGACCGCGGTGCCCAGCTCCGATCCGACCAGGACGTGCGCGCCCCACGGCGGCACCTCGCCGTCCCTGTGCACGCCCAGCCCGCAGTCCGCCGCACCGAGCGCCCGCCGCTCCCCCGAGATCAGCATGACCGCCCCGCCCGCCGCCTGGATCTCGCGCACCGCGGCCGACAGCCCGCGCCGGCGTTCCACCACGACGTCGGCGTGGCCGCCGCGCGCGGGCCGCTGCTCGTCGGTGGCCAGCACGATCCGCAGCCGGGCGCGCCGGGCCGCGGCGACGACCGCGTCCAGGCCGGGGGCCGTCTCCTGCTCGGCCGCCAGCACCGCTTCCAGCCTCCCGCGGCGGGCCAGGCCCAGGACCACCTCGGCGCCGGTCCCGGCCAGCCGCTTGCGCTGCCGGGCCCCGGTACGGCCGCGCAGCTCCAGGTCCTCGACCGGACCCAGGACCCATTCGCCGTCGCGGCGCACGGCCCGCGCGTCGCCGTCGGGCGCGAACAACGCGAAGCCGACCTCGGCCACCTCCCCGGCGTCCGCACCGGCCAGCGGGATCAGGTCGGTCAGCTCCCAGCGCCCCGTACGCAGCACGGCGTCGTCCAGCAGGAGCGTGTCCACCCGGCCGAGCAGCCGCAGCGCCGAACGGTCCATCACCAGCGCTCCGTTGCGCGCCAGCACCCGCCCCAGATGAGAGGCGAACGCCACCCGTCCCGCCTCGCTCGCCTTGGGCAGGGTGGCGAGCCCCACCGCCGCCGCGCGCCGCCACCCGACCAGCGGCGTGGCCACCGGCATCGCGGCCGCCCCGGCGGCCAGGATGCGCCGCTGGTACCTCTCCACCGGCCCGTCCGGCAGCGCGCACGGGCGTTCGACCACGACCGGATCGGCCGCCGCGTCGTCGGGGCCGCGGATCAGCCGCGGCTCGGCCTCCTGCCACGCCTGCTGGTCGGCACGGGCCTCGCGCCACTCCCCGATCCGCTGCGCCACGTCCAGCACCACGCCGGAACCGCCCGCCGCCATCGCGTGCGCCAGACCGGCGGCCATGGACACCAGCGACTCCGCCCGTTCCTGCCCGTGCAGCCGCTCGGCGGCCAGCTCCCGCAGGCGCGGGTGCAGCGAGACGGCCGAGAGCAGGCCCGCCAGCTCGGTCGGCAGCGGCGCCCACGGCGCCACCCGCGTGAGCCCGGACAGGACCAGCGCGGCCGAGTCGACCGCCAGGTTCGGCAGCACCCGGGTACGCTCCGGCCCCTCGGCCGGGTGGTGCAGCTCCTCCTCGGCGACCTCCTCCTCGAGGCTGGCCGGAGCCGACTCGGCGTGCGCCACCAGGGCCACCAGCTCGCGACGGAGCGGCGGCGGGTCGCCCACGGCCACCACCACCCGGCACGCCGGGGCGTTCACCCGCGCCCACAACACGCCCGGATGCCGCTCCAGCGCGCGCTCCACCCGGCGGGCCACCCGAGCGCCGCCCGGGCCGTGCACGCCGTGCGTCTCGATGTGCAGCCGTCCCGGGCGTTCCCACACGTCCCGAGCCTCGCGGCCCCCGCCCAGCAACCAGCCCGCCACCCCGGTCGCCAGCTCGACGGCGCCCGAGACGGGAGCGGGTGCCCGCAATCCCAGCAACGCCACTACGGTCCCCACACCCTTGTCATGGGCCTCTCCCTGCCCGCGCGGGCCCGTGTCATGCCACCGCCGTCAGGCGGGCCGCGCGCCGGTGATCGGGTCGATGCGGAGCCGGTAGCCGGAGTGCCTGTCGATACCTGATCTCCGGTGTTGACCGACCTGGTGTGCGCGATCACACTGAGGTGACGCCGAGGTGAACACCCGCCTTGACCGCGATTTCGTGCCGCGTGTTTCCGCGCCGAGATGTTAGCGCTAACAGCCGATGTCGGAAGGCAGTCCGAAAATGTCCAGAGCCTGGTTACGGGTGAGCGCGGTCCTCGCCGCCGCCTGCCTGCTGTTCGCGTCGTTGTCCGTCACCGCCCCGAAGCGGGCGGCCGCCCTCGAACCGTTCACCGGCTACCTGATGGCGCACTTCACCGGGGAGTCGGCGAACGGCGAGCAGATCTACCTCGCCCACAGCGACGACGGGCTGCGCTGGACCGACCTGAACAACGGCCAGCTGGTCCTGCGCTCCACGGTCGGCACGCGCGGCGTCCGCGACCCGGCCCTCGTCCGCTCCCCCGCCGGCGACCGCTACTGGATCGTCGCGACCGACCTGCGCATCGCGAGCGGCACGTCGTGGAGCGACGCCGCCAACCGGGGCAGCACCTCGCTCGTCGTGTGGGAGTCACGCGACCTGGTGAACTGGTCGGCCCCGTGGCTGATCAACGTCGCCGGCGGCATCCCCGGCGCCGGCAACGCCTGGGCGCCCGAGGCCGTCTACAACCCCGCGACCGGCGACTACGTGCTCTACTGGGCGACCAACTCGGCCCGCAACGGCGTCACCAAGCACCGCATCTGGTACGTCCGCACCGGCGACTTCCGCACCTTCACCGCCCCGCAGCTCTACATCGAGCGCGGCGGCACGCAGGGCCTCATCGACACGCAGATCGTCGAGGTGCCCACCAGCGTCGGCGGCTACCGCTACTACCGGGCCTCGGCGGACGGCCACATCACCATCGAGGCCGCCAACTCGATCCTCGGCTCCTGGACGACCCTCGGGAACCTGTCGCACATGGGCATCTCCAACGGCACCGGCGGCGGCAACGTCGTGGAGGGGCCGATGTGGGCGCAGTTCAACGGCCGGAACGAGTGGGCGCTCTGGCTCGACCAGTTCGCCACCGGGCGTGGCTACATGCCCATCACCTCGACGAACCTGGGCAGCACGCAGAACTTCCGCACCCGTACCGACTACGGGATGGGCGGCAACCGCAAGCGCCACGGCTCCATCCTCAACCTGACCGCCGCCGAGGAGAGCCGGGTGCTCGGCCGCTGGGGCGCCACCGTGCCGATCAACCGGATCCAGTCGTACAACTTCCAGGACCGCTACGTCCGCCACGCCGACCTCGACGTACGCATCGACGCGAACGTCAGCCCGGCCCAGGACGCCCAGTTCCGGCTGGTGCCCGGCCTGGCGAACAGCTCCGGCCACGTCTCCTTCGCCTCGGTGAACTTCCCCGGCTACTACCTGCGCCACTACGGCTTCGACTTCGTGCTGGCCCCCGACGACGGCACCGCCGCCTTCGCGGCCGACGCGACCTTCCGCCAGGTTCCGGGGCTGGCCACCACGTCATGGGCGTCGTTCCAGTCGTACAACTACCCCGACCGGTACGTCCGCCACTACGACTACCTGCTCAGGCTCGATCCCGTCACCGACGCGCAGGGACGCGCCGACGCCACCTTCCGCGTGACGTCCTAGGAGTCCTTGCGCAGGCCGAGGACCTCGGCGGCGGTCTCCAGCGCGGCGAGGTGCTGCTCCACCGAGCGCAGGCCCGCCCGCATGGTGTTGACGGCGATGTGCGTGGCCCCGGCCTCCCTCCAGCCGCGGGCCAGCCCGTCCAGCTCGTCCTCGCCGCCCCGCCAGTTGACGCGGCCCTCCATGCCGAGCGTGGAGGGGTCGCGTCCGGCCTGCCTGGCGGCCTCCCCGACCATGGCCTTGGCCTCGTCGAGCTCGTGGCCGGGGGCGAACTGCGGGAACCACCCGTCGGCCAGGCGGCCGGCCCGCCGGTAGGCAGCCGGCGACTGCGCGCCGAACCACACCGGGATCGGCCGCTGCACGGGCAGGGGTGCCAGCCCCGCTCCCGTCACCCGGTCGAAGGTGCCCTCGAACGTGACCGACGGCTCGGTCCACAGCCGGCGCATCAGCTCGACCTGCTCCTCCATGCGCCTACCCCGGGTGGCGAAGTCCTGGCCGAGGGCTTCGTACTCGACCTGGTTCCAGCCCAGCCCCACGCCCAGCCGGAACCGGCCGCCGGTCAGCAGGTCGACCTCCGCCGCCTGCTTGGCCGCCAGGGCGGTCTGCCGCTGGGGCAGGATGATGATGCTGGTGACGAGCTCCAGCGAGGTCACCCCGGCCAGATAGCCGAACATGACCATCGGCTCGTGGAAGGTCGTGCGCACGTCGTAGGGGCCGTCCCAGCCCTGGTGGACCGCCGGGTCGGCGCCGAGGACGTGGTCGAAGGCCATCACGTGCCGGTAGCCGAGCTCCTGGACCCCCTGCCCGTAGGCGCGCACGGCGCCCGCGTCGCCGCCGAGCTCGGTCTGGGGGAAGACGACGCCGATCTGCATGGAATGACTCCCGTCAGGCTCCTGCTCTTTCCTGATCATCATCGCCCACCGCCGCCGATCGTCCGCGCGCGACCCTCTGACGGGAGATGGCGAAGTACACCACACTGATGATCACGAAGAACGGCACCCCGGCCCACCACGCCGGCCGCAGCGGCTCGATGAACAGCGTCGACACCAGGACGGCGGCGAGGAAGAGCATCACCACCCCTGAGGTGGCGGGCGCGCCCCAGAGCCGGACCGGCGACGGCGGCAGCCCCTGGCGGGCGCGGGTGCGGCGGAAGGCGTGGTGCGTCACCAGGATCAGCAGCCACACCACCAGCGCCCCGAACACCGACACCCCGAACAGCGCGAGATACGCCCCGCTCTCGCTGGCCGCCGAGACGATCGCGGCCAGCGCCAGGCCGAGCGCCGAGAGGGCGAGGGCGTTGCGCGGCACGCCGGAGGCGCTGAGGCGGCCGGTCCAGGCGGGGGCGTACCGGTTGGCGGCCAGCGAGTGCATCATCCTGGTGGTCAGGTAGAGGTTGGTGTTGGCGCTGGACAGGGCGGCGGTCAGCACGACGAGGTTCATGACGGTCGCCGCGGCGGGGATGCCGGCGGCCGAGAACACGCGGACGAACGGGCTCTCGGTGACCGAGCCGCCCTGGGCGGTGGTGGTCCACGGCGCCACGGTGAGGACGATCGCGATGGCGAGCACGTAGAACAGCGCCAGGCGGGTAACCATGCGGCGGGCGGCGCGCGGGATGTCGCGCACCGGGTTCTCCGACTCGGCGGCGGTGACCGAGACGGCCTCGGTGCCGATGTAGCTGAACAGCACGAACACCATGGCCAGGAACAGCCCGCTCGTCCCGTTGGGCAGGAAGCCGCCGTGCGCGGTGAGGTTGGAGACGCCGGTGGCGTCCGCGCCGGGCAGGCCGACGGTCACCAGGAGCACGCCGAGCAGGATGAACACGATGATGGCCACCACCTTGATCATCGCGAACCAGTACTCGACCTCCCCGAACAGCTTGACCGCGGCGGCGTTCGTGACCAGCACGACGGCCGAGAAGACGGTGACCGGCAGCCACAGCGGCAGCGACGGCCACCAGAACTGCACGTAGATCCCGGCCGCGATGACCTCGCCACCGATGGCGATGACCTGGATCGTCCAGTACGTCCACCGGACCACGAACCCGGCCCACGGCCCCAGATAGCGGTGGGCGATCACCCCGAACGCGCCCGCCTCCGGATGGACCACCACCATCTCGGCCAGCGCCCAGCCGATCACCAGCGCCACGCCCGCGCAGATGACGTAGGCCACGATGGTGGCCGGGCCGGCCTGGGAGATCGCCAGGCTGGAGCCGAGGAACAGCCCGGTGCCGATCGCGCCGCCGAGCCCGATCATGGTGAGCTGGCGCCCTGTCAGCCGGCGTTGCAGCCCGGATTCGTTGTCCACGGAAGACCTCTTCCCAGGGGGTGGTCAGGTCCTGCGGCAGGCCCTGACGGCTTCGACGGCCGCGTCCACGTCGGACCGGTCGTTGTAGTAGTGGAACGACAGCCGCAGCAGGTCGCCGCGCGGCGCCGTCCAGATGCGGCGCTCGGCCAGCCTGGCGGCCAGCGCGTTCGGGTCGTCGTCGGCGATGGCGACCTGCGGGCCGCGCGCCCCGGCTGGGCTCACCACCCGCTCACCGTCCGCCGTCAGCCGCTCGGCCAGCTCCTCGACCAGGGCGGACACATGCTCCTGTACGGCGTGCGGATCGACCCGCTCGATGAGGTCGAACCCGGCGTTGGCCGCGTAGGCGGACGGGATGGGCGGCGTGCCGGTCTCGAAGCGCCGGGCGTCGCCGGGGAAGTCGAGCAGCCGGGGATCGAAGGCGAACGGCTGCGTACGTCCGAACCAGCCGGTCAGCTCGGGCTCGCGCTGCTGCTCCATGCCGCCCCGGACGTACAGGAACGCGATCCCGGGCAGGCCGAGCAGGTATTTGAGCGACCCGGACGCCAGGTAGTCGCAGCCGAGCCGCTTGACGTCGATCGGGACGACGCCGGCGCCCTGGTAGGCGTCCACGAACACGCGGGAGCCCCGGTCGTGCGCCAGCCGTACGACGTCCTCGACGGGCAGGCGGGCGCCGTTGCGGTAGCTGTGCAGCGGCACGGAGACCAGGTTGACGCTCTCGTCGATGACCTGCTCGTAGCTCTCGGCCGGCACGTTCTCGCCGGTGTCGGCGGCCACCCGCACCTCGGCGCCGCGCTGGCGCTGGGCCAGCCACACGTGCGCGATCGACGGGAACTCCAGGTCGTTGGTGACGATGCCGGGGCGGCGCGACCAGTCGAGCGACGCGGCGGCCTGGAAGGCGGCCTCCGACGCGCACGAGAGCACGGCCACCTCGCCGGGCTCGGCGCCGATGAGCCGGGCGAAGCGTTCCCTGGCCCGGCCGACCTGCCCCATCCAGGTCTCCCAGGGGGCGCCCTCGGCGCGCAGCGAGTGGCCGATCTCCTGGAGCGCGTACGCGAGCCGCGACGACAGTGCGCCCTGGCTGCAGCTCGCCAGGTGCACGGAGTCGGCCAGGGAGGGGAACTCGGCCCGGAACTGGGTGGCGTTCAACATGCACGACATTTCGGGCACACTATCGGGCGCCTTTTAACCAGGTCAACAAGAGTTTAACGTCATTAACGCCCGGTAGGATCTCCGCGTGATTGGCGCCAGGATCCGGAAGCTCCGCACCGAACGGGGGCTGACCCTCGCCCAGCTCGCCGCGGCGGCGGGCGTGTCCGGGGGGTTGATCAGCCAGGTCGAGCGCGACCTCGCCGACCCGAGCCTGGAGACGCTCAGGAAGATCGCCAAGGTGCTGGAGCTGCCGCTGTTCAGCCTGTTCCAGGAGCCCGACGCGGCCGCCGTGGCCGTGGTGCGGCAGGACAAGCGCATGCTGGTCAGGTCCCCGACCGGCGGCGTCGCCTACACCCGGGTCTCCCCCGGGCACGGGCGGCTGGAGGTCCTGGAGGGCCGGCTGGAGCCCGGCGGGTCGTCGGCGGCCGAGCCGTGGGCGCATCCGTCCGAGGAGTGCGTGCTCGTCCTGCGGGGGCGGCTGGTCGTGGAGGTGGCCGGGGCCGAGCACCTGCTGGAGGAGGGCGACAGCTGCTACTTCGACTCCTCGCTCCCCCACCGCTACCTCAACCCGGGCGCGGAGCCGGTCGACTTCCTGATCGCGGCGACCCCGCCCAGCTACTGAGCCGGTTTCCGGGCGATCAGGGCGTTCCAGAAGCCGATCCGGCGTAGCGCGAACCGCAGGGCGGCGCAGGGGTGGTCGTCTCCGGAGCAGCCGCCGGCCTCGTACAGGCGCCGGACCCGGCGCAGCGCCGGCGCCAGCGGCGCGGCCGGCCGTCCCCAGGCCGCCAGGGCGGAGACGATCGCCACCTCTCCGTGATCGAGCCCGCCGCTCAACTGGTGACGCCCCTCCGCCAGGGACGTCACCGTGATCGGGGGCACCGCGGCCAGCCGGCGCGCGAGGAACGGCACCAGTTCCCCGGCCCAGGGGCGCATGCCGGCGAGCATCCGGTGGAAGTCGCGCGGGATCGTACCGGCGATCATGGCCTGCAGGGCAGGCAGGGCCCGGGCGTCCCCGGCCCGGCACAGGGCGCGCACCACCTCCTCGCGGACGTCCGGCACGTCGTCCTCGTCGAGCACGGGGGCGAGCAGGTCGGCGACCGGGCACACCTTCCGCTGGTCCAGGCCGGACAACACCCGCGCCGCCCCCTCCCGCGTGCGGATCTCACCGTCCCGGCCAGCCGCCAGGCGGGCGAGGGCGCGCAGCAGCTCCATGATCTTCTCGTCCTGGTCGGGGCGGGTGCCGTCGAGGCACGGGCCGAACCGCAGCAACCGGTCGGCCGCGCGCAGGCCCGGCCGGATCCCCTCCGGCGTGCCGAGCACGCTCAGCGTGAAGTCCAGCTGCGCGATGGGCCTGCCGTCGAGCCCCTCGATCGCCGCGTGGACCGGATCGCTCGCATCGTGCCCGTACAGCTCCACCCACGCCCGGCCGCCCGTCCGCCAGGAACCGGCGAGCGCCGCCATCACCTCGCCGGGCACCGGCTCGTCGAGCGGGAGCACGTGCCCGCACAGGCCGAGCGCCGCCGCGTACCGCAGCTCGGGCTCCCACGCCAGCAGCCCGGTGAGCCAGCGCTCGGCGGCCGCGCGGTCCGGCCCCCAGGTCCTGGCCGCCAGCTGGGCCACGGCCAGCACGACGGCCACCCGCGCGGGGCGGTCCGCCTCGGCGGGGAGCCGGTCGCGCAGGGCGGGCAGGATCGTCCGGGCCTCGTCCCAGGTCCAGCCGAGCACGTGCGCGGCCATCCGCCGGACCTCGGGGTCGCGGTGCGCCAGCCGGGGCAGCAGCGCGCCGGCGCCCCTGCCGGACGCCGCCCACACCATGCCGCCCCACCGCGGGTCCGGCTCGACCGGGATGCCCAGCTCGGACAGCAGCTTCCGCATGCCCCGGCCGCTCGGCTCGCCGGGCTCGTCCCAGTCGCCCCACGCCTTGATCAGGGCGTCGCTCCGCTCGGGGTCCATGGCGTCCACAGTGCCGGAGCCCGCGCGCGCCGCGCACCCGATATGCGCGGCTCGGCAACCGGGCTGAACCGTTCCCGGCCGCTCCGCGTACCTTCGTACATGCGTTGGAGAATGGCCTTCGTCGCGCTGCTGGGCCTGCTGGCGGTGAGCGGCTGCGCCGCGGCGGCGGACACCCAGGCGGCCGGGTACAACCAGGCCGACGTGCGGTTCAACCAGCAGATGATCACACACCACCGCCAGACGATCCAGCTGGCCGAGCTCGCGGCCGAGCGGGGCGGCAGCGCGTACGTGCGGGACCTCGCCAAGGAGATCATCCCGAACGAGCAGGCCGACATCCGGGAGATGTCCGGCTGGCTCACGTCGTGGTCGGAATCGGTGCCCGCCGAGGAGACGGCGGAGGAAGGCGCGCAGCTACGGAAGGGCGCCGGGTTCGACCGGGGCTGGCTGACGATGCTGAAGGGGCACCTGGAGCACGGCGTCCACATGGCGAAGGAGATCCAGACCGCGGGGAAGCACGCGCCGACGCGCCGGCTCGCCGACCGGATCATTCAGGTGCAGAGCGGCGAGCTGACCGCCATCGCCGAGCGCCTGGCTCTCTAGCCGTGTTGACCATGCCTCCGCCCACCGGACCGGGTGACCCGGCGGAGCGTTCGCCGCGCCGGGCCGCGGCGGCCACGTTGACCGGCATCCGGCCGAAGATCAGGCGGTGGAAGGGTGAGATCGCCCACCAGTACAGGTGGCCGAGCAGCCCGTGCGGGTGGAAGATCGCCCGCTGGGTGTAGATCGTCCGGTCGCCGGAGCGGGTGACGCCGAGCTCCAGCCAGGCCAGGCCGGGCAGCCGCATCTCGGCCCGCAGCCGCAGCAGGCGGCCGGGAAGGACCTCCTCCACCCGCCAGAAGTCGATCGAGTCGCCCACCCGCAGCCGGGCCGGGTCGCGGCGGCCGCGCCGCAGCCCCACCCCGCCGACGAGCAGGTCGGCCAGGCCGCGCAGCTTCCAGGCGACCGGCAGGGAGTACCAGCCGTTGCGGCCGCCGATGCCCTCGATGACCTGCCACAGCGCCTGCGGGCTCGCCGGCACGGCCAGGCTGCGATCGTCGACGAAGAGGCTGCCGCCCGCCCAGTCGGGGTCGGTGGGCAGCGGATCGCTCGGCGCGCCCGGGGTGGACGCCGAGGACCAGCGGGTGGCGACGTCGGCCTCCTTGATCTTCATGAGGGCCAGCGACACCGCCCGGCGGAAGCCGATCAGGCCGCTGTCGGGGTCGGGCACGTGGTGGGCGATGTCGTGCTCGCCGCAGACGGCCTCGTTGCGCAGGGACTCCACCAGCGGGCGCGCGATGGCCGACGGCACCGGCGTGACCAGCCCCACCCACAAACTGGACAACCGGGGGCTGAGCAACGGCACGGGGATGATCAGCCGGGGCGGCAGCCCGGCCACGGCGGCATAACCTCGCATCATGTCCGCATATGTCAGGACGTCGGGGCCGCCGATGTCGAACCCCCGGTTGACCGTGCCCGGCACATCCGCCCACGCGACCAGATAGCGCAGCACGTCGCGGACCGCGATCGGCTGGGTCCGGCTGCGTACCCAGCGCGGCGTCGTCATCACCGGCAGCCGCTCGGTCAGGTGGCGCAGCATCTCGAACGAGGCCGACCCCGACCCGATGATCACCGCGGCGCGCAGCACCACCGCCGGCACGGTGCCCCGCAGGAAGATCTCCCCCACCTCGGCCCGGGACCGCAGGTGCGGCGAGAGCCCCTCGCCATGGGTGAGACCTCCCAGGTAGACGATCCGCCGCACGCCCGCCGCGGCCGCCGCCGCCGCGAACGTACGCGCCGCCAGGCGGTCCCGCTCGGCGAACCGGCCGGTCGCCCCCATCGTGTGGATCAGGTAGTACGCGACCTCCACCCCGTCCAGGGCCCGGCGCGTACGCTCGGGGTCGGTGGCGTCCGCCTCGGCGACCTCCGTCCGGGGCGCCCACGGCAGGTCCCGCAGCCGCCCGGCCGAGCGCACCATGCACCGCACGTCGTGACCGGCGGCCAGCAACTCGGGCACCAGCCGCCCGCCGATGTAACCGGTAGCCCCGGTGACCAGGCACAATGCCATGAGGTCAGACTTCCCCCGCACGCGCGCGCCATGCTCGGGTGGCGCGCCGATCCTGGGTCACGGGTGGGCCGGGGAGCCTTCGGCCCCGCGCGTCGCCGGTCGTTTGGTGATCCGGTTCGCGGGGAGGTCACGGACATGATGCGGGTCGGCACGCCTGCGAGGCGATCATGAGAGCGGGTTCGGCGGAGACGCGGTACGACTTCGCCTTCGACCGCCGGTACGGCCCGCTGCTCGGGCTGCTCCGGATCCGTCCCGACAACAGCTACGTCCTGGTGACCGACCGGGCGCTGCGGGTGCGTTTCGGGCCGTGGGAGGTGGTCACCTCGCTGGACAACGTGGCCGAGGTCCAGGTGACCGGCCCGTACGCGGCGATCAAGGCGATCGGCGTGCGGATGTCCCTGGCCGACCGCGGCCTCACCTTCGGTTCCAGCACCCGCCAGGGGGTGTGCGTCCGGTTCCGCCAACCGGTCGGCGGCGGCGAACCCGTGGGGCTGCTGCGCCACCCCGCGCTCACCGTCACCGTCGCCGACTGCCATGGCCTGGCCGCCCACCTGCGGCAGCACCTCCGCACCGGCCCGGAGTGACCCGCACCTTGACGAAGGGACGGGCGTGTCCATGGCCGCGCTGGGCGGGTGAGCGTTCCGGCCGGGGCAAGGGGGAACCCATGACCAGGAACAACAAGGCCGTGCACAGTCCATCGGCCCTGCGCGAGGACGAGGTCGCCTGATGGCCGAGGAGGAGCGGGCGGTCGTGGCCGAGTTCGGCCGAGCGGTGAACATGACCGCCAAGGAGCTGGAGCGCTGGCTGGGCACGGAGGAGTCGATGGCGGTGGGGCAGAAGGACGACGGCGGCGAGTCCACCGGGCACGAATCCGGCCGCAAGATCGTCAAGCTGCTCCACGCGAGGAAGTCGTCCCTGACCGAGGAGGACTACGCGCACATGCGCAAGGTCATCGGTTACATACACCGGCATCTGGCGCAGCGTCCCGACGGCGACGTCCGGGACACCAGATGGCGTCATTCGCTGATGAACTGGGGCCACGATCCCCTCAAGTGAGTGACGGCGTCGCGGCTGCGGCGGCACCGGCGGCGAGCACGTGAAAACGCTTCCTCCAGATGGCCGATCCTAGGCGTTGACGGGCTGCGGCCCACAACGTCAGCCCTATCGAGATAGGCAGGAAAATCGGGCATCGCGCGGCCTCCAGCCGAGCAACGACCTGTTGACGACATCATGTAACCGTTTTATCTTGATGAACATTCTGTTTCGGGCTCGGCATCGCAAGAGAGGCGTAGCACGTGAGCATGACGCGGGTCCGTGGCGGTGCTGGGGCGACCAGTCCGCCGATCGAGGAGGCACGCGCCCCGTCCCACCGCAGGAACCGGTTACGGCGACTCCGCGAGAGCGACGCGCCTCTCAGCGAGGTAGCCGCCCAGGTGGGGTACGGCTCGGAGTTCTCCTTCGCCAACGCCTTCAAACGCGAGTACGGCACAGCCCCCGGCCGCTATCGACACCAGGCCGCGTGAACAGGACCTCACTGACCAGGATCAACACGCTCCATCAGCGCGGGCTTCCGCGGCCGGCGTCTGCCTCGGCCGGCCGGGATGTGCCGTCCAGGTAGGCGAGCACGGCGAGGACGCGGCGGTGGCCGGAGTCGTCCGGTGCCAGGCCCAGCTTGGCGAAGATGTTGCCGATGTGCTTGTGGACGGCGTTGTCGGAGATGCGCATCCGCTCGGCGATGGTGGCGTTGTCGTGGCCCTGTGCCATGAGGGCGAGCGACTCTCGCTCGCGAGCCGTGAGGGTGTCCAGGGGATCGCCGCCGCGGCGGGCGAGGAGCTGGGCGACCACTTCGGGGTCCATGGCGGTGCCGCCGGCCGCGACGCGGCGCAGGGCGTCGACGAATTCGGCCACCCGGCCGATGCGATCCTTGAGGAGGTAGCCGATGCCGCCGCGGCCGTCGGAGAGGAGCTCGCCGGCGTACTCACGCTCGACGTACTGCGACAGCACCAGGATCGGCAGCGCGCCATGCTCGCGGCGGGCCCGCAGCGCGGCGTGGATTCCCTCGTCGCGGTACGAGGGTGGCAGCCGCACGTCGACGGTGGCGATGTCGGGGCGGTGCTCGGCGACGGCGTGGAGGAACGCCTCGCCATCGCCGACGACCGCCACGACCTCGCAGCCCTTTGCCGTCAGTAGCAGCTCCAGGCCGCTGGCCAGCAGGACGTTGTCCTCCGCGATCACGACCCGCACGGGACCTCCTGAACGATCACTGTGCGCACGGCACCTGGACGGCGAGCGTGGTGGGGCCGCCCGGCGGGCTGTCGAGGCGGATGACGCCGTCCAGGGCGGCGACCCGTCGGCGTATGCCGGTGATCCCGGTGCCGCGCGCCTCGTCGGCACCGCCCCTCCCGTCGTCGGTGATCTCGATGGACAGCACGTCGCCGGCGCGTTCGATCCGGAGGGCCGCCCGGGTGGCGGCGGCGTGCTTGGTCACGTTCGTCAGCGCCTCGGCGATCACGTAGTAGGCCACCGCCTCCAGGGTCGCCGGGAGGGTGCCCAGCTCGGCGAGTTCGATGTGGACCGGCACGCTCGACCGGGCGGCCAGCGCCGTCAGCGCCCCGTCGAGCCCGCGGTCGGCGAGGATCGGCGGGTAGATCGTCTGGAGCACCGTGCGGAGCTCGACCATCGCCTCTTCCGCGGTCTCGTGCGCCTGCGCGAGCAGCGTCGCCACCGTGTCCGGGTCGTCGGCGAGCGACTCCCGGGCCAGGCCCAGCTGCATGGCGATGGTCACCAGGCGCGCCTGCGTCCCGTCGTGCAGATCGCGTTCGATCCGCTGGAGCTCTGTGCCGTGGGCGTCGACCACGCCGACCCGGCTTCTGGTCAGCACGCCGACCCGCTCGGTGAGCCGCTCGCGGTCCGACTGCGCGAGCACTGCCAGGCACAGCCGCGCGTGCAGGCGTGCCAGCGCCGGGAGCACCCACCAGGCCGCCGCACCGAGGACGGCGATCTGAACAGAGCCCCCGATCAGCGCGGTCGCCCAATCGCCCACATGGACATCGAAGAACGAGAACAGGGTGGGACGCGCGTCGGCGGGAAAGGCCCACCACAAGGACAATGTCACCGCGGCGGCCAGGATGTTGCCCAGGCACATCAGGGCGGCCAGACCGAGCGGGAGCCCGACGGCGACGTGCGCGAGCGCCCAGGAGAGGTCCCGCCGCACGGTCGACCGCCCGTCGGCCGGAACGCCGAGCAACCCGCCGGCTCGGCGACGGTGCCAGCCCGCCCAGCCCCGCGCCGCCGCCGGCACGAGCAGCACCGGCAACGCGAGCGCCGTGACCACGGAGGTGGCCAGCGTGCCCAGCAGGTAGGCCGAGCCGGACAATGCCCGGTCACGCATCAGCACCTCCTCTCGACGACGGTACGGGATCATAGTCCGTCACCGATCCTCACCTGGCACTACAGCGGGCTGTACCAACGCGCGTGCGGCCGGCTGTATCGTTCCGGACGTCCGGCCCCCCTAGCGTCCTCGACCATGAAGCCGACATATGCGCGAACCCGCAGGGGCCTGGTCTCAGCCCTCGCCCTGATCGCCCTATCCGTCGCCGTTGCGCCCTCGGCAGGAGCCGACGGCGGCCCGCCCCCACCGCTCGACTGGAAGCCCTGCGCCCAGGGCCCCGACGACGCCCAGGGCAGGGAACTGGACCAGGCCGGCGCACAGTGCGCTGAGCTCACCGTCCCGCTCGACCACTCCAGGCCCGGCGGCCGCACCATCAAGCTCGCGCTGTCCCGCCTCCCCGCCACGGACCGCGCCCATCGCATCGGCACCATGGTCCTCAACAACGGCGGCCCCGGCGAGAGCACGCTGGGCATGCCCCTGCAGATGCGCGCGGCCATGAAGGAGGTCGCCACCCGCTACGACCTCATCGGCCTGGACCCCCGCTTCGTCGGGCGCAGCACGCCGCTCGACTGCGGCTGGCCCATCGGCATGTGGCTCCGCTCGGCCGGCCCGACCCGCGCCCGGTTCGATCGCCAGGTGACGATACAGCGCGACCTGGCCGAGCGCTGCGCCCGGCGCCACGCCGACGTGCTCCCCTACGCCAACACACGCGACACGGCCCGCGACATCGACCTCGTGCGCAGCGCCCTCGGGGAGCGCCGCATCTCCTTCCTCGGCTACTCCTACGGCGCCTACCTAGGCGCGGTCTACACCCAGATGTTCCCCGGCCGCATCGACCGCTTGGTCCTGGACAGCGCGGGCGACCCGGACAAGTGGGGCTCCAGGGCGATGCAGGGCACCGAAGACGAGGCGGAACGCGCGCTGCGCGGCTGGGCGGCCTGGGCCGCCAAACGTCACGGCACCTATGGCTTCGGCGCCACTCCCGCCCGTGTGCTCACCACCCTGAACGCGATCGTCGCCGCCGCGCAGGACCGCCCGCTGCGCGTCGGACCCTACGAGGTGGACGACCAGACGGTCCCGTACATCCTCTCCGGCTCCGGCGATGACCGCCCCGCTGCCCGCGCGCAGTTCGCCTCCACCGTCCGGACCCTGAACGAGGCCGCGCACGGCCGCCCCGCCGACCCCGGCCCCGAACTCGACGGACTCCTCACGGTCGTGCTGACCAGCGCCGGCTCTCCGCTCGCCGGCCCAGCCGCCGCGATCACCTGCGGCGACCGCGCCGCGCCGCGCGACCCCGACACCTACTGGAACGACGTCCAGCGCAGCCGTACGCGCCACCCCCTGTTCGGCCCTCTCAAGAACAACATCTGGCCCTGCGCCTTCTGGCCGAACCAACCGCGCGAGCGCCCCACACACATCGCCAACCCCACCCCCGCGCTGATCGTGTCCGCCACCGGCGACACCGCCACCACCTACGAGGGAGGCAAGGCCATGCACCGGGCGCTGACCGGCTCCCGCCTGCTCACCCTGCGCGGCGCCACCGCCCACGGGATCTACGGCGAATACGGCAACGCCTGCGTGGACGCCAAGGTCAACGCCTACCTGGCCACCGGTACCCTGCCCACCGCCGACCCGATCTGCCATCCCTGACCTGACCAGCCCCTCGGCTTGCTTTTCAGAAGTTGTCACTTCAGGCGGGGAGGGGCTTCACGTCATGCGGAGGATGACCTTGCCGGTAGTGCGGCGGTTGATCAGGGCGCTGAGAGCGGTAGCGGCCTGGTCGGGAGAGTTATTCAGTGCCCGCCACAGGCTGGATGCGGCCCGAGGTCGGTCCGAGCGAGCAGGTCGTGGAGCGGCGCGGCGGCACGGCTGCCGCGCAGGCGGAGATGGGCGCCCAGCCAGTAGCCGCCGACGGCGATGTTGCGCTCGCTGAGAACCCCAGGGCCAAGGGGAGCGGGGTCGATCCCGCCGGAGGTGCCGTAGGTGATGAGGCGGCCGAAGGAGCCAGGACCATCCGCTCGCGCGGCCCGGACCCGCGAGCGCCCAGCCTACTTGCCTTACGTGCCTGACAAGATCATGTCACTTTGACCTGCGGGAAGAGGCTAACAACCCAAGATAACGCGACGGCCCTGTCCTGTCCTGTCATGGGTGTGCGGCTCGGTGACGCGGTGATCGTCACGCAGTGGCGCGTTGGAGGAGTTCGATCTCGATGGCCAGCACGCCGAGCGCCTCTTTCTCGGGGCCGTAGATGCGACGGATGTTGGCCAGCTGCTGCTCGCGCGGGCTGTCGGGGTTGACGTTGGCCGGGCCCTCGGCGTCGAGCATCTCCTCGAACGAGGCGTACCGGCTCACCCGTTTGACCCGGGTGAGGGCGTCGTCGCGCCCGCATACGAACCGGATGTGGTCCCCAGCCTTGAGGTTGCGCAGGTTCGGGTACTGCACCCGAACCTCGATGGTTTTTCGGCCAGCGGCGACCAGGTCAAAGTATCGGCGGTAGAGGATCATCTCGCGGGCGCGCACGCCCGTGGAGCCTTGCGGGCGAGCGGTCATGATCCTGTCCAGTTCGGCGGTGGTGTAGCTGCGGTAGAAATGCTTGGGGTCGGCGAGCATGCGGCCGACCAGCCAGACCATGGCGTCGACGAAGGAGTCGGTGTCGCCGGGCCAGGTGGTGATGTCGAGCATCCAGTCGCGGGCGCCGGGCGGCGGCGGCACCTTGCCGTCGCGGATCAGCGACTTGGACAGTTTGGCGCCGGTGTCGGTGAGGACCATCGGGGTGAAGATGCGCGGCGGCGGGGCCAGGCCGGGCAGCAGGGCGAAGGCCTCGTCGACCAGCTGGCAGCCGTAGGCCCAGTCGCCGCCCTTGACCATGACCGACAGGGTGACCGGGTCGCGCATGGCCATGCGTTCCCTTGACCAGGTTGCGGTACAGGGTGGCCAGGTCCAGGTAGGCGCCGCCGTCGGCGGTGACGGCCACCTGGTAGGGGCCGTGGTCGGTGCACACGGCGGCGAAGTCGGCGCCGCCCGAGCCGGTCCGCACCAACTTGGTGCGCTCGGCGCGTTTCTCGGCCCAGCCGCACTCGGGGCAGGGCAGGCGCAGGTGCACCTGGCCGTGGGAGGGGACCAGAGGCCAGCGGATCTGTTCCAGCCGTCCGAGGGTGGCCAGGAACTCGTGCCGGAAGACCGGGTCGTGCTGCTGGGTGGTGTAGGTCTCCACCTCGTAGTCGACGCCGGTGGCGTCGGCCAGGGAGTCGAACAGGGCGCGGTAGTACTTGCCCAGCAGCTCGCGCACGCCTTCCCGGCCGAGGGCGTGGTAGTAGGTCTGCTGGTAGGCGTGGTGGGTTTCGGGGTCGAGGCGGATGTCGTACGGGGCGTTGTCCAGCGCGCCGAAGCGCACCACGGCGTCGACGTTGAAGGTGCGCTTGGTGGCCTTGGCCAGCAGGAACGCCGCCGTCTGCACCAGCGAGGTGCCCAGGTGCGCGGCGCCGTTGATCTGGGTGCCGACGCAGAAGGCGACCCGGTCGGGGTTGGTGGCCTGCAGCCGCGGGCGGACCATGTCCACCGCGCGGAGCATCGCATTGGCCAGGACGTTGTTCGGGCTGATGATCGCTGCGCCGGTGCTGCTGCGGGCGGGAGTGCCGGTGTGATCCATCACGGGCCCTTCCTGGTCAGACGGCGGGGACGGGGAGCTGGGCGAGCATGAAGTCGACGCGGCGGCCGGCGTCGTCGGCGGGCACGAAGATGGGCCGGTAGCCGGCGTCGTAGTAGCCCTGGATGATGAGCTCGTGCACGCGGCGGATCTCGCGTTCCTTGGCCCACACGTCGTCGTCGGCGGAGTTGAAGTAGTCCAGGGCGTCCAGGATGAAGACCGCGTCGTAGCGGTAGACGCGGGCCGCCTGCTCCAGTTCGGTGTATGGGCCGAGGCCGAAGAAGGCGTCCCAGCCGTAGCCGTCGGGGATGCCGCGGTTGTAGAAGTGCAGGCCCGCGGTGTGGGCGCAGTATTCGGCGATGAACGCCTCCAGTACGTCGCGGGAGTAGGCGCGCCGGTCGCCGACCTGCAGGTGGCGGCCGAGCCGTTCGCGATGCCGGCGGTAGATCTCCCGGGCGGGTTCGCCCTCGGTGTTCGGGATTCGGCGCTCGGCCAGCTCGGTGAAGACGGCCTCCTTGCCGGCCGAGGGGCCGCCGGTGATGACGTAGCGGCGCGGCGGGGTGTCCGGGTTGAGCAGCGAAGTGGTCGGTCTGGACCTGGACCAGCTGGAGCCGGCCGATCCCGAGCGGTTGCGCCAGGCCAAGAAGGCGCGCCTGACCGGCGTACGCGGCAAGGGCCGCACCAGCCCCACCGTCTTCCTCGGCCGCGACGCCCGCCAGGCGCTGGCCGACTACCTCGCCCAGGAGCGGCCCGGCGACGCCGCCGCCAGCACCGGGGCAGTGGCGCTGCTGCTGTCGGCCGCCTCCATCGCCGCCCGCCGCCCCGACGGTCGCCTGTCACCCCGCTCGATCAACACCATCGTCGGCGAGATCGGCCGCCTGCACGACGCCCAGACGCCCGACCGCGACCGCAAGCTCGGCGCCCTGCGCCCGCACGACGCCCGCCACACCTTCGCCTTCCAGCTCTCCCAAGCCTCCGGCCACAACCGCGCCGAACTCGAACGCCGCCTCGGCCACGCCAACGACCGCTACCTGCGCCTGTACACCAACCCGCCCGACGACATCGCCGCCGGCTATATCGAGGATCTCTGACCCGATGCCCTCGCGCCCGGCCGCGCACTACGGTGCTAGCATCGTGATGCGGTTGCTGCTGGAGCCCTTGCCCGCGTCGTGGCCGACACCGCCACCCCCGCGACCGACTGGACTGCGCGGCCTGCTCGCCCGGCTGCAGGAGATGGCCGACGCGGTGCGGAACCCAGGCAACCTC
Organism: Nonomuraea sp. NPDC049709; assembly: GCF_040674815.1. Classification (NCBI taxonomy): domain Bacteria; kingdom Bacillati; phylum Actinomycetota; class Actinomycetes; order Streptosporangiales; family Streptosporangiaceae; genus Nonomuraea; species Nonomuraea sp. NPDC049709. The sequence goes on along the minus strand of NZ_JBFANM010000013.1, from coordinate 5,642 downwards.
AACGACCTCGAAGGGCCCCTGCGGCGGGCAGCCACGCAGGCGATCGTGCGGCAGGCTTACTACCGGACCGTGGGCGAACAGGACGACGAACAGCGCAGGCACGCCGCCTTCGCCGCAGCGTGGAAGAGCCACCTGGCCGCGCTGCTGGCCCAAGACACGGTGAAGCTATCAGGCCGCTCTCCGATCACCGCCACCGGCCGCGACACCGACCTGGCGTGGAACCTGTATGACGCCGCCAGCCGCATCAGAGCGGACGCGATCACGCACGCCACCGCCACGCCTAGCAAACGTGAGCACTCCAGCCCGCCAACCGCGTGGTACCGATTCTCGATCGCCGCCGGGGACGACTACCCGCCGCTCGGCGAGGTCCACTACGCGATCTGCGAGCCCTGCGGCGTCGGCCTGCTGAGAAAGATCGACTTTTCGTCGGATTGGCGGTTCTGCGGGCTCGGCACCCGTGCCCTGCGTGAGCTGGCGGCTCGCCACCCGGCACTGACCTGGTACACCACCGGCCAATACGAGTCCGCCAAGAGCTTCTACGAGCGTTACCGGAAAGACAGCAGCAGCCCCTGGACCGCCAATCAGTGCCCCTGCCCACACTTTGAAGGACGTGATCAGACGAGAAAGGCACGGCCCACCACCTGACGAAGGGCCTTGGCCCGGACCTGATGCGCGCCGTCCTGCCAGGGCGGGCGCGCACCGGCCCCTACCACGATCACGAAGTTAGTTCGGGCTGCCCGCTCCACCACGTTGAGCCCTTCCTGGATTTCGCGCTGGAGCTCACGCAGCCGCAGATAGCGGGCCACGAAGACGCCCACGCAGACCACGCCCCTACCTCGCCCGCCACACCGAGCCCGCGACCACCCCACCACTCGCCATAGCCGCATGACCATCACCAAGCGTCACCCCCGACCCCAAGGAACTTCTGCCGGGGGCTGTACTACACCGTGGCGGCCGTCGAGCGGTTGCGTGAAGTCGCTGCTCCGCCACGAGGTGTTCGTGCCGGGTCTGCGCAAGTGGGGCGACCCCGCCGCCGGGGAAATACTGGTCGAGGACCCGGTTCACCTCTCGCCGGAATCCGCGCTGCTTGAGATGTCCTGAAGCAGCGCGAATGCTTTTCCCGCGATATCCAGAGCCGTTTTTGTCTTACCCAGCTCGCCGGCAAGTTTGTCGTTACGGGACTCCAGTCTGGCAGCCTCGGCTTTGAGTTTCTTGTTCTCAGCGCGCAGCGCGGCCAGTTCCTCGGATTCGGCATCCTTGTTCGGTTTGCCGGTCGAGGCGGCCAGCGTTCCGTTCTCGGCCTGCTTTCGCCAGTGCTCGATGTGGGAGTGATACAGCCGCTTCTTGCGCAGCAGTGCGCCCCGCTCAGGGCTGCCCTCCGGCAGTGCGTCGAAGGCCGCAAGGATCCGCGCCTTGTATGCCTTGGTGAACGTCCGCCGCTTGGGCCGGCCCGGCTGCTCATCGGTCACCCGACCATCCTGCCCTGGGCAGCGACTACCTGCGGACCGCGCGGGCCCTCGGCCGCGACCTACTCACACAGCTCATGGTGGGCGCGCGCATCGCGCTCACGGTCGGGATCGGCTCCGTGCTGCTCGGCGGCCTGCTCGGCGTGGCCGCCGGGCTGCTCGCGGGCTTCGCGACCCGCTGGCTGGACGACGCGCTATCGGCCGCGCTCGACATCGTCATCGCATTCCCGACGCTGCTGCTGGCCATGCTGGTGGTGGCGGCGCGGGAGGCTTCGCTCGGCTCGGCGGTGATCGCCATCGGGCTGGCGATGTCAGGGGTCGTCGCCCGGCTGACGCGGGTGCTGGTCAAACGGGTGCTGGCGGAGGATTACATCACGGCAGCGCGCACGTCCGGCACGTCGTGGCCGCAGGTGGTCGTCGAACAAGTGCTGCCGAACATCTGGCCGACGCTGCTCGTCAACCTGGCGCTGCAGCTCGGGCTGGCGGTCCTGGCGGAGGCGGCGCTGTCGTACCTCGGCCTCGGGACGCCCCCGCCGAACGCCTCATGGGGGCGGCTGCTCCAGGAGGCGCAGGCGACCGTGCTGATCTCCCCGACGGGCGCTATCGCGCCGGACGTGCTGCTCGTCGTTCTCGTCGTGGGCGTGAACCTGATCGCCGACGGCCTGCGCGACCTGGCCGACCCGATGCGAGGGAGAAGCCGATGAACCCCCTTGAGGTGACCGGCCTGTCCGTGCGCCGCGCCGACGGCCGCGAGCTGGTCCGCGACCTGTCCCTCACCCTGGCGCCCGGCGAGCGGCTGGGCCTGATCGGCGAGTCCGGCTCCGGCAAGTCGCTGACCGCGCTGGCCGTCATGGGCCTGCTGCCCGCTGGCATGACGGCAGGCGGCAGCGTCCTGCTGAGCGGCACGCAGGTGATCGGGACGCCGCACCGGAGGCTGAACCGGGTCCGCGGCTGGGCCGCTGCGGTGGTCTTCCAGGAGCCGCAGACGGCGCTGGACCCCCTGACGCGGATCGGGCGGCAGCTCGCGGAGCCGATCCGCCGCCACCGCAGCATGCGCGGCGCGCGGCTGCGGGCCGCCGTGCTCGAGGCGCTCGCGGAGGTGCGGCTGCCGGAACGGGTGGCCGGCGCCTACCCCCACGAGATCTCCGGCGGCCAGCGGCGCGCGCGGCCATCGCCATGGCCCTGGCCTGCGAGCCCCGGCTGCTGATCGCCGACGAACCGATCACGGCCTTGGACATCACGGTACAGGCCGAGATCCTGGCGCTGCTGGACGGGCTGGTGACGCAACGGGGCATGGCGCTGCTGTTCATCAGTCACGGCCTGGCCGTGGTCGCCGACGTCGCGGACCGGGTGGCGGTGCTCAAGGACGGATCCACGGTGGAGTCAGGAAGGACACGTGACATCGTGCGCGAACCACGCCACGCCTACACGCGCGCACTGGTGAACAGCGCGTGGGCGCTGGAGTCCGAGCTCGACAGGCTGGCCCCATGAGCGGCCGTCCCGGGCAGGGCGGTAACGCGGGGCCCACGGAGGTCCCCGCGGTGCTGGCCACGGACCGGGCGGGCTTCGCCTACCGGGGCGGGCGGCCCGTGCTGGCGGACATCTCCATCACCGTGCCCGCCGGGCAAGACCACGCTGCTACGGCTGCTGCTGGGCCTGGCCGGGCCGACCTCGGGCCGGGTGTTGTTCGACGGTGCCGACCTGGCCCCGCGCGATCCCGCCTTCCGGCGGGCGGTGCAACCGGTGTTCCAGGACCCATACTCCTCGCTCGACCCGCGCCGGCGGATCGGCAGGATCGTCTCGGAGCCGCTGCGCTCGCTCGGCCTGCTCGCCCCCGGCTCCCGCGCGGCCAGGCGGGACGAGGCCGCCGACCGAGTGGCCGAGGTCCTGCGCTCGGTCGGGCTGCCGCCCGACGCCGCCGACCGGTACCCGCACGAGTTCTCCGGCGGGCAGCGGCAGCGCATCGCGATCGCCAGGGCCATCGTGAGCCGGCCGCGCGTGCTGCTCGCCGACGAGCCGGTCAGCGCGCTCGACGTCACCACCCGGGTACGCGTGATGGAGCTGCTCGGCCGGCTGACCGAAAGCCACGAGGTGACGGTCGTGGTGGTCTCGCACGACCTGAGCGTGGTGGCGGCGCTGTACGCGGACACGGCGGTCATCGCACAGGGCCGGGTGGTGGAGCAGGGCCTGACGGCTGACGTGCTGGGCTCGCCCGCGCACCCGTACACGAGGAGGCTGCTCGACAGCGTCCCGAGGCTCAGCCGCGCCACCCGGCTCCACAATTCCCCGTAGCCGCAACGGCGTGCTCTTCGACGCTGGCCGCGCCATCAACAGCCGGCTCGGGTCGCTAATCGGGGTGCCGGGCAGCGCGATCTGGCAGGCCGAGCCGGGCCATTCCGCCGCGCGGCTCCGCGGCCCCGCAGACCGCCGATCACGGGTCGTGCCTGCTTGTCGTGGCCTGCGGGTTCGTCCGGGTCGTACGTTTCGTCCTCCAGGTACGTGCTGCGGTATGGCGACGCGTTGCGGGTGGCGGAGGGCAGCGTGCTCAGCATCAGGAACATCAGCGACGCGAACGCGCTGATCTTCTGCGTCTCCTACGGCTGACGCCCTCGCTCACGACGAGGGCCGGTGGCAGCAGGCCGAGGCTCGCGTCGAGGCCGCCGTCCACGACCAACGTCGTGCCGGTGATGTAGGAGGCGGCGGGCGAGAGCAGAAACCCCGATCGCCTCGGCCTGCTCGCGCGGCTCGGCGAAGCGCCGCAGCGGCACCCGCCACGCCAGCCGGTGATCGCCTCGCCCGGCGATTCGGGTCCTGGTCAGGCCTGCTGCGACGGCGTTCACCCTGATGTCGGCGGCGGCGTAGTCGAGGGCAGCCGCGCGCACGAGGTTGAGCACCGCGCTCTTCGATGCGTTGTACGCCAGGTGCCGGGGCCGGCCCGCACCCCGGCGACGGAGGCGGTCACGACGATGGCGCCACCTCCGGCCTCCCGCAGGGCGAGGGCGGCGGCCCTGATGCCCAGCATCGGCCCGCGCAGGTTGACCTCGAAGATCCGCTCGGCCGCGGCGACTACGCGCGGTCCTCCCACGGCAGCGTGCCGCCGGTCCCGGCGTTGAGCACGACGCCGTCCAGCCGCCCGTACGTCTGAACGGCCAGCTTCACGGCGGCCTGGTTGCACGTCCCCCGCCAGCGTCACCGCCCCCGCCAGGTCGCGCATCGCGGCTAGCAGATTGATGTCGAGGTCCTCACCAGCTACGCGGTCGCCTACGCCGGCTACTGGACCCAGATGAGCCGCCAACCGGCCCCCGAGGGCGTGCCGCACCTGCGTTCCTATCAGCGTCACGCCGCCACCGCCGCGCTGGCCTGGGTCCACCATCGCGCCGGGGCAGGCTTCCGGCATATCGTCGAGGTCGACGCAGGCAGCCGCAGTCCTCGCTATAGATGGCTAGGGTGTCTTCAATCCCATAAGACTGAGGTCTAATGATGGGTGCCCTCGGCTGGGGTGGGCGCAGACCTTGTTGCTGACAAGGGATCGCCTACTGTGATCAGACGAATGCCGTGGATCATCGGCGGAACTGTAAGCCTTGGTAGACGGTGGCGTGCAGGGCCTGTTCGTACTGCTGACGAGAGAAGACGAACGGTCCAAGAGTCCGAGACAGCTCCCAGTCCCGGTGGTTGTTGCGAAACCTCGACCAGCGAACCTCGGTGTCGGTGACGTCGATTCTGGCCAGCAGCGCCCAGCATTCCGCGATGCCGCAGTTGCAGCCGAGCAGCATGGTCTCGTCGTCTTCCTGGTTGTAGGCCACCTCCACGGGTTCGCCCAGGTAGTGCCGGGTAGGCCAGCCGGTCCAGCGTTCCATGAAGTAGCTGTACTCGCCTGCGAGCAGAGGTGCTGGCTCGAGCGCGGACTCCTCGGCGCGTTCCAGTTGCTCGTATCGCGCGTACGGGAGTTCCGCCTCCCTCACGAGATCGAGAAATGGCACGCCGTCGATCAAAATCCAGTGCTCGTCGTCGCCCATCCGGAACTCGATTTCCTGCACTTAACCTCGGGTATTCAACCGAGGGAGCCGGCTCCGCCTGAAACATGAGAAAAGGTGCCCCTGACCTGCAAGGATTTTGGGTGTCGACGCCATATCCAGTGCAGAAGCAGGTGCACCTTTCTGGTGAGCGAGCGTACCG